>JALTOP010000123.1 GCA_027000105.1 Planctomycetaceae bacterium
GTTAACGACAACCATTTTACCCCTCTGTTTCACCACGACAGGGCATCTCCACGTGAAGTACAAGAGACGACAAAACAAAACCTCTCTCCCTGCTTGCGCCCGTTACGGAGAATTGATCGACAGTTCGTATTTGCGGAGAATTTCAAGCGTGGCCTCGTGATGGGGATCATATTTGAGGACGCTCCTGAGCCAGGTCAATCCTTGAGACTCGGAGATATACTTCAGAATAAGCAATCCGACTTGATAGCGAGACTCGACATCAGCCGGGTTTTTCCTGAGTTTATCAATCAATACGTCTGTTTTGGCAAGTGCTTTATTGGCCTCGGTTACCTTTTCCGCTTCCTGAGCCGCTTCTTTATCGCGGCCGACCCGTTTCAATGCAATCGAATAGCTGTATCGGGCCTCCCAGTCGTAAGGATCGATCGCAATCGCCTGTTCGTAATATTGGACAGCCTTTGGATAATGCCCCATCGCCAGTTCCAATTTTCCATTGACCACAAAATATTTTGCCTTGGCCTTGACGACTGGATCGCCGAGATACCGATAGGCGTCTTCCAGTTCTTTCTCGTCTTCTTCTTCACATCGGTCGAGATACTCCCGGGCCTTTTCATATTGCTGGAGTTGAAGATAACACTCTGCGATTCCGATGAGTCCAGGCTGTTTCACTTTCATAAGCCTGTTGGACAGTTCGTAATAATGAATCGCCTGTTCATACTTCTGTTTGATCACGAGAATCCGAGCCAGATTATAGGCCGCTGCCGCGTAACGGGGAGAAAGTTCAAGAGACTTTCGAAAAGCCTTTTCCGCCCCCTCCATATCCGAAACATGCTCCAACAGTCTCCCCTTGAGAAACGGGGCTTGAGGATCGCCAGGAATATCGGACTCCCATTTGGCGAGCAACTGAAAAGCCTCGTCAATGCGATATTGCAGGATACACCCCCGGATGTAGGCATCGCAGACTTCGGAAAGCTCCTCACCATTTTGCAACAACTCGGCGAAATGCTTTTCCAGTTCATCCATTTTGCCCGATTGGGCCAATGCGAGCCATTGCTCACGCTGCAGGACGTATTCATCATACCCCAGCGCTTTGGCTACCTGGAGCTGATGAGCCATTTCGGGGAAGCGACTTCTTTTGCGAAAATAGCGGGCGCGTAAAAAGGCAAATTCCGGGCGTCTTAATCCCGTCGCCTCTCCCCGATCGATCCAACCCAGAGCTGCGGGAAGATTCTGCTCGAAAAAGGCATGGCGAGCACGGCCGGCACAATAACCCGGATAATACCAGTAAGCACCGCCGAGAAGGAGCAAAAGAACGGCCATCAATACGACAGACCGATAGACAACTGTTCGCGATATCCTCCTCGAAACCGATGGGAAAAACAGTAACGGGAAAAGCGGTAGCAAAATAAAAAAGGGGCTCATGCTGTCTGTCTCGCTCTCCCCGAAATCGGTTTGCCCACCCCACCATCTGGCACACCCCCGGACACGCCAGAGTTGGCCATACTCCGTTTCCCACAAAGTTTCCCACAAAACTGAACTTCGACCAATCTGCTGACAAACTTTCTAATTGATGTTGAACCTCATCCGGTATTTTCACTTGCGAAATACCTGATGGCAACACAGATCCAACAGCCGCTGGCAACATTAGAGCATTCCTGCCATTTTTTTGGCAATCGACTTGACTTTCGAGGCAGAACTGGCGGACTCCAACTGCTCGCACAACGTCAATAATTCATCGGAAATGTTCGGGAAGGATGTCACCATTTCCTTCTTCGATGCGGAATTGCCGTTATTTCTGACTGTCTGTCTCGCCAGTTCTTCCGCATGTTAGCCGAGTTTGCTATCCTCAACGGCAGTATTCAGACTAACTTTTACAGGATCCACGCGGTCTCGTCAATCTGTCGATAAATCGTGCAGGGAACTGCAAGGCCTGTCCAGCAACGTGGTTCGGATTCGTTGTGGCGTCGGAAAACGAACTGCCCAGCTTTTGAACGGGAGTCATTCTGTAACACCTGACTCTGTCACCTGCAGTTCCTGATGAGCCCGACCATTCCCGTGTTTAATCAGCGGCAGTTTTTACGTGACACATCACTTATGAGACATATCAAAAAATTCAAAAACCCGACCATTATCAACTCACCAGCTTATGAGTTGTTTATTCTGGGATTGTGCATTCTGGCTTTGGTAATTTTTGCCGAAGAGATGTTTTTTCATGTCAGCGGAGACGTGCTCTACGTATTGCAAACAGTCGATTTTGCCATTTGTGTAGTCTTTATTTTCGATTTTTTACTACGATTACTCATTGCAGAAAACCGCATAAAATACCTGATGACCTGGGGATGGTTGGATTTGCTTTCGAGTATTCCGGCGATCGAACTGTTCCGGATCGGACGGTTGGCCAGGGTTCTGCGTATCTTTAAGGGAATCCGCTCGGTTCGAAATCTGGCTAACCGAATGTCTGCCTCGCGTTCCGAATTCGCTCTCTCGCTGGCAACTTTGGTCACAGTAACAACCGTGCTGAGCGGCTCCGTTGCCGTGCTGATCTTTGAGAGAGGTGTCCAGGGATCGGGAATCCATGACGGCCGCGATGCGATCTGGTGGGCTGTTGTTACCATGACGACCGTCGGGTATGGCGACTATGTGCCGGTAACAACCGGCGGACGCGTTGTCGCCATGGTTCTGATGACTCTGGGCGTTGCGATATTCGCTACCTATACCGGTTTTGTCGCAACAATGTTGCTGGAGCCGGCAGAATCCGAGCAGAACGAAGAACTGGACCAAATACGTCTTGAATTGAAAGAGCTTCGCGAACAGTTGGCAACACTCAATTCCATTCTTGGGAAAGAAAACGGCAAGGGAATCTGAACGCGATGATCATTATCAAAACATACAAGTTTTATGCCGCCCATCGGAATGAGGAACTGGCCGATAAATGTTGCAACTTGCACGGCCATCGTTACGGTGTACGCTGTTTCTTCGAAGTCTTCAGGCAGGGAGATATCAGCACGCTGTTCAGTGAATTCGATGAGAAAATCGAACCCCTGATCAAAACAGAGTACGACCACTCCATGCTCATCAACAAGAACGATACCATGTACGAGACACTTCTCACCCACATGCAACGAACGGGCGAGCAGTTGCGGTTGAAGGTTTTTGACCGTCCAACAAGTGTCGAAAACCTGTCCCACCTGCTTTTTACCGAAATTACCGAACTCGGTTTCACATTGCAGGCCATTGAAGTACAGGAAACCGATACCTCCATTATTCGCTACACCCGCGATGATTGGCTCGCTGATAACGAACGCTTCGGAAACTCTCAAGACGTAATCGTCTGACGCAGCACTCTTTCTGAACATGAGCAAGGTAACAAGGTAGGGGGCCGGTTCGACCAGCCGGATTGGAGAAACGGTTGGTGAGAAGTTATCACGCCAAGCCGCAATGACGCCAAGAGTTTTTCATATTGGGTTCCCAAACGAGCAAAAACGAATAAAACCACTTTGGGATATACCCCTTCCTCTTTCTTTCCCTCTCCCTTTTCTTTGCGCCTTTGTGTCATTGCGCGAGATTATTTTCACGCAACGGCCAGGCATTGCAAGCGGAACGGCGCCAGCCGTCCGGTAGTAGCTACTCCCCCTACTATAGCGATAATAAACACGGCTCACAGAGCCGAAGCACAAAACACCAACCGAGATGCCCAGCACAAAACGTTAACCGAGGCACCCGAGTCAGTAGCGGAACGTAACTGTTCAACTCAGCTGAGTTTTTTAATTTCAAATCCTTTACGGTACTGGCGGGTCAAGTAGCGGTTCGCCTGTGGTTTGTTGGTTATCTTGAGGGCCTTCCCATCAAATTCGAGCTTCTCTTTCGGGAAAAAGGCGGCGACATTTCCAAGTTGAACCGCTTCAGTCAGATGTGCTCCGTATTCAAACCCATCGCTCGGCTGTTTGTGTGCAAGACAGCCATCGACCCAACCGTGATAATGATTCAGGTTTTCGGCCGGCTCAAACTTGAAATTCGGTCTGTTAAGGTAGGGCATGCTGTAATGGGGCAGAATGAGATTTGCCTGCTCACCAATAAAGAGGGAACCATTGGCGGGCAGTTTCTGACCTTTAGCAAGTTCGGCAAGTGAGGGATCAGGTCTTCTTCCACCATCGTACCAGGTAATCGGCAGCGTTTTTTCCGCCGTGTACTCAGTGCCGGGAACAACGTACCGAATTGTTTCCTGCATCGGCCAGACTTCGTCATTTATTCCTGAATGTTCCGAGACAACACTGATCGGGTCGCCCGTAATTTTGAGAGCCGTGTAAACGGGATCGAGAAGATGGCAACCAAAATCTCCGATCGCTCCCGAGCCGAAATCCTGCCAGTCTCTCCAGGCAAAGGGGTGATAGATGCGAGGCCCGGCATACGGACGCATTGGAGCAACACCGATCCAGAGATCCCAGTCCAGCGTTTTGGGAACAGGATCGTTTTGTGTGGGACGCTCCGAGAATCCACTTCTTCCGTGACCAGTAGTACCAACCCAGGAGTGAACGGCTTTTACCTTTCCGATCACCCCGTCTTGAATCAGCTGAACGGCACTGCGATACGCCGTGTGCGAGTGAATTTGATTCCCCATACGGGTAATGACACCGGATTTCGCTGCATGGAGACGCATCTGCCGCGCCTCCCAAACCGTTCGCGTCAGGGGTTTCTGGCAATAGACATGCTTGCCCAGGTTCATCGCATCGATACTGATTTTCGCGTGTGTGTGGTCCGGAGTCGAGACGGTCACTGCATCGATTTTATCGCCCAGTTCCTCCAGCATGATTCGATAATCCTGATAGATCGGAGCGTCGGGCACATATTGACGAACTTTGGTGGTGCGGGCTACATCGACATCGCAAAAGGCGACAAAGCTCGCTTGCGGATGGCTGCCAACTTCCCGTATGTCCGACCAACCCTTGCCATCAGCACCGATCCCTGCAATCTGCAGTTTTGAATTCAGATTGCGGCCCCTCACAAAAGCAGGAGCGGCAAAACTTGCCGACAGGGCAACGGTCGTTTGCAGAAAAGAACGGCGAGAACATCGAGGCGATTGTACCATGATTGTCGAACCTGATAACTGAAGGAGGGGGATGCATCAAATCATACTTATCGATCATTCTATTGGTGCAAACTCCAGCTGTGCAAGCGAATGGCAAAGGGAATGCCGATATCGGGCAAAAAGGAGGATCCCGGCATCAGGCTTGGCTTCGGGGAAAGAAAATGGGAAAAAAAGAGCATATCCTTGCGAATTTAGTTGACATTCACCTCCTTTTTGTCAACCATTGTGGCACACGCCTAGAATTCATGTCGAACACCGTTCAGGGATGGCGGTCACTTCCAGTAAAGATCGATTGTCGTCAACACAGTCCAGTTTTCCCCTCGATTCAGCGAATAGTTTCGGTTTTGTCGCAGCGTTTTTTCTTCAGTAGCCTTTTTACGTTCGTTCAGTGAAGCGGTTCTGTCGAATACCGGTTCCGCTGAATACAACAGGGAGATCCCGGGCGCGGAGATTTCAGTTCTTTTTGACTTCACTAATTCAATAATAAAGTTTTGATTCGATGTCGAATCAGTTTATAACCCTCTGTTTCGTAGGAGGGGTTGGTTCCGGGAAAAGTACGCTGGCTCGATGGCTGGGTGAAAAATGTGAACTGCCTGTTGTCGATGGCGATCGTCTGGGGCACGCCGCATTGAAGCGGCCAGATGTAATATCACAACTTGTTGAACATTTTGGATCGGGTATTCTTGATTCTGAAGGGGAGATCGATCGTTCGAAACTGGGTTCGTGTGTCTGGGGGGACGATCCACAATCTGTTCAGAATCGCAAGGAGCTTGAACAAATTGTGCATCCGGTCATCCGACAAGCGATGCAGGAGGCAATCGAACAGGCCCGTCAAACCGGGAAGCGGGGGATTATCATCGATGCCGCTGTCATCCTTGAAGCTGGCTGGCAGGGAGCCTGCGACCGGGTGATTTTTGTGGAGACTCCCGAGGAGAACAGACTGGCTCATGTCATCGAGTCCCGAAACTGGTCCGAACAGGAGTTCAGAAAAAGGGAGCGTAGCCAACTCGATCTGAATACAAAGAGGAAACAGGCCCATTTTGTGGTTGATAATTCAGGATCAATCGAACAGGCAGGGCGTCAGTTGACGCAGTGGTTGCGTCAGCAATCAGGCTGGTCTCCCGGTGAGACCTGATAACGTGGAAACCTGACCATACCTTGATGAAAAAAGAATTGTCGATGTAGTCGAATGTCTTGGCCGTTTGAATTCTATGTTCACGCTTTCCGGGTGTGACCGTTCGGCGCAGGCAAGTTGTAAACACTCCAAATTTTTGCCAACCTCGTTTGTCCAATCTGGAACATCTTCATGACAACAGAAACACATTCCAAAGGGCGCGGCTCTTCACGTTCTGGTGGCAATGGCGACGACCTCTACGGGAACGCCAAACATAACAATGTCAACATCGCAGAACTCCAAAAACTGACGATGAAAGAACTGCTCGAACTCGCCCGAAAAGAAAACCTGACTGAAATCACCGGCCTGAAAAAACAGGACCTCATCTTCAAAATCCTGAAAGAACGGACGAAGATGAACGGACTGATGTTCGGTGAAGGAACGCTGGAAATACTGCCGGACGGTTTCGGCTTTTTGCGAAGCCCCGATTATCATTACCTTCCGTGTCCGGACGACATTTATGTCTCTCCGAGCCAGATACGCCGGTTCGGTTTGCGTGTCGGGGCTACCGTGGCGGGGCAAATCCGTCCTCCCAAGGAAAATGAGCGATATTTCGCTCTGCTCAGAGTGGAAGCCATCAACGGGCAAGACCCCAACTTGCTGGCCGAGAAGGTTTTCTTTGATGACCTGACACCACTGCATCCCGATCAGCGGTTGCGACTGGCACTTGATCCGCTTGATGTCAGTTCAAGAGTGGTCGATCTGGTCGCTCCCATCGGAATGGGGCAGCGGGGTCTGATCGTTTCTCCTCCCCGAGCCGGAAAGACGATTCTGCTGCAAAATCTGGCAAAATCGGTTTTGCACAATCATCCGGAGGCCTACGTGTTCATGTTGCTCATTGATGAACGCCCGGAAGAAGTGACCGACATGGAAAACCAGGTCAAGGGAGATCGTTGTGAAGTCATCAGCAGTACGTTCGATGAACCGCCCAGCCGTCACATTCAGGTATCTGAAATGGTGATCGAGAAGGCGAAGCGAATGGTCGAATACGGGCACGATGTCATCATCTTTCTGGATTCGATCACAAGGCTGGCCCGGGCCTGGAACTCGGAAGTTCCTCACTCGGGAAAAATACTCAGCGGGGGGGTCGATGCGAATGCGCTGCAACATCCCAAACGCTTTTTTGGGGCAGCCAGGAATGTTGAAGAAGGCGGGAGTCTGACAATCATTGCCACCGCGCTTGTCGATACCGGTAGCAAAATGGACGATGTCATCTTCGAGGAATTCAAAGGGACAGGAAATACCGAATTGCATCTGGATCGACGGATGGTAGAAAAGAGAGTCTGGCCCGCGATTGATGTCAATAAATCCGGAACCCGCCGGGAAGAATTATTGATGGACGAAGAAGAACTTCGCCGCATCTGGATTTTACGACGTGTGCTCAGCGACATGAATCCGGTTGAGGCAATGGAACTGCTGACCAATCGCATGAAGCGAACAAAAACAAACGAAGAATTTCTGATGAGCATGAATCTGAATTAGTGTAATCAGCGTCTTGTCTCGTCAGGCAAAGTCTGTGCTCCCTTTCCAATTTTCGAACAGGATCCCATGACAACACATCTTGAAGGCAATCTGTTATCATCCCGGGGAAACTTCGCGATTGTCGTTTCCCGCTGGAACGAACTGGTCACCAATCGACTGCTCTCCGGAGCAATCGACACGTTTCGCAGACATGGCGTGGGAGATGATCGCATCAGCGTAGTTCGGGTTCCCGGCTCCTTCGAACTCCCTCTGGCTGCCCAGAAACTGGCGAAAAGCGGTCAGTTTATCGGCATCTGCTGCCTGGGAGCGGTCATTCAGGGAGAAACCCAGCACCACGATTACATCAACCACTCGGTTGCTCAGGGAATTGTCAATGCGTCCCAGCAAACGGAAGTACCGATTACCTTTGGCGTTCTCACCTGTGAAAATCTCGATCAGGCACTGAACCGGGCTGGCGGAAAAGCAGGCAACAAGGGAGAGGAGTGTGCCTTGGCGGCTATTGAAATGTCCAATTTGATGATGGCGATCGACGAACAGACATCGAACTGATCGATCCCGACACTGCTGGCTCGATCCTCTTGCTGTTCCTGAATTCAAATTTTGGAAATTCACGACACACACGAAGAAAATACTGTAGCAATATGGCAAAACGCTCCAAGGCCCGTGAACTGGCCATGCAGATGCTCTTTATGGTCGATATGAATCCCAATGTCGATGATGACACGGTTCTGGGTATGATCCAGGAACGGATTGACGATAAAGAACTGCAAAAGTTTTCCTGGTCACTATTTTCCGGAACAATCAGGCATCGCGACGAACTCGACCAGCAGATTCAGAACGCCGCCAAAAACTGGTCTTTGAAACGGATGGCTCCCACCGACCGGAATCTGTTGCGCCTCGGAGCGTTTGAACTGTATCATCTGGATACGCCCAATTCTGTTGTGATCGATGAGGCAATCAAATTGGCAAAAAAGTTCGGGGCGGAAAATTCCTCCGCTTTCATCAATGGCATCCTCGACAATCTCAACAGGGAAGTTGCGATTGAATCGACGCCATCGACTCCGCAACCACCATCTGCTGAAGAACTCACCTGACCTGCGACAACGAACGCTGCCCAAATGATATTTCTGGATATTTCAGGTTGCAGAAGCTCCCGAAACTTGTAACACGAGAAAGTAACATGTTTTTGCAGGGCCGGTCAGACATTGCAAGCGGAGCGGCGCCAGCCGTCCGGTGACCACGCAATATTGAAAGCGAGTAATCGGTTCTACAAAAGCATTGATAAACACGGCTCACAGAATCGTGGCACAAAACATAAACAAGGGCACCCCGCCAGTCGGATTACCAATCGTTTCCCTGTTTTGCAGGCATGAGAATGACCCACCATACGCAGTACAAGAAAAGAACCCCACATAGCTATAATAGCGATATGACAACAGCAACACGATCCGCACAGCAAACCCTACGTCGCAACGTGCTGCGTTTTCCATTATTCTGTCAGCTTCGCCAGCAAAGTCAGTCCAGTGCTTTCCACCGCTCGGGCCTCGCGCCTGTCAAGGCTAACCTTTTTTATGTTTTTTCAACTGTGTTACTGGCTTCATCGGTTTTGCCCGGGAGCTTTCGAATAACACGGAGTTTCCTTCCGCTGACAGCTCAGGCGTTTTCGGAGAAGGCGGAATTCCCTGCTGCTGACCCACCACAGTCTGAAAGCTGTCGGTGCCCAAGCGTGCCAGAAGAAAGAGATTCCCCTGCCGAGATTTCACGAACGGATCACCACATTGAGACAGCAGATTCGCCATGATCAAGTCATGAGTTTTACCAGAATAATTAAACAGATACGGATCCGACAACGAGTCCGCGAACACCTGATGAACATTTAATTTTTGCTCACATTGAGTAATTTGAGTAATTTAATATTCTGTTTGGTTTCGGCTTTGGGAGGTAGGCTATTCAACTTGGTACCGGGTTGCAGTCGTCAGTCGGGCAGTTCGTCTCTCAGTGTCCATCCTGTCCACTGAAAACCACAGTGACGACAACGATAGGAAGCCGGCCCGTATCTTTGCGGCCAAAATATCAACCGGCGGCCACATTCCGGGCATCGTGCACCAACCAGAAGCAACAAAAAGAGCCCGATCGCCGCGGCTGACAGGACAAGACATTCACCGATGAAAACCTGTCCGAAAAATAGAGCAGTGCCCCCCGCCACCAATCCAAAAATCCCGAGAACCGGAAAGCACCAAACATGATGACGGATGCGCATATGCCATCCCACATACCGATCCCAAACCGGTTGGCCAATGAACCGCAATGCGAGAATCGCAACGACAACCGCGACTGACATCTGTGTATTCCACCAGTCAAACATGACGGCCTCGTTGCATTCCGGGTTCACAGCATAATTTGAAATGAACCGAAGCAACAGATCGGTATGTCTCTTACACGGCTCAAACTGTGTGCATTCTGTTTGAGCGGCGAGAGGTTGTCAAGAAATTCGCTGTTTTGCTCAGAAAGGGACAGGGCAAAAGTGACCGGGAGGTGGAGCCTGCTGCTCGCCCTTCCGATTCTACCCTTGCCCCCAGGCGGTCGCACCTTCTATTCCGGTTGGCTGGAAATCGAACCGGAGTCCTGACGGGAAATCCCTGTTTGAGGTGGTTGAATGAAAAAAGCACACCGTATAATCGGGTGTGCTTTCGTTATTAGCCATCCTGTTGAATCAGACCTTAACGGGGGCGATTCATTTTCTCGCGGCGTTCTGCTCGTCGGCGATTTCGGCGAGCCGTTTCACTCGGCTTTTCGTAATACTCCCGGCGACGCATTTCCTTCTTGATTCCGCTATGTTCAACCAGTTTTCGAAAACGTTTTACCGCATCATTGACCGATTCGCCATCACGAAGACGCAACTTTACCACGCAGGTTCACCTCCCTTCAAAGGTCTTAAACTCGTTCTTTGCCTGTTACCGCATAAATCGTATACACCGCATATCATCGAACCATCCAACGATAGCGTTTGAATGATTCTTGCCCAATTTCACGATTAATGCAAGCTCCAACCAGGGCAACTACTTCCAAAAGCCCCTATTTTATTCGCTTTATTCGCCTCATATAAGGAAATTCTGTTGGCAGTGTAGTATATTGGACCTCTGATTCGATTATTGAACGCTGCGATCCCCTTTTTTGAGGAAAGAGGAGAGATGATGAAAGCAAAACTGCTGATGGCCTTTTCGGTCTGTTTCGCCTTGTTGTTTGAGTCGGGGGCGCTTATTGCCCAGCAATATCACTTGAAGCGAATTCAACCCTCCGCAAAACAGGGGTTGTCCCAGGCGGTTATTATTGAAGGAGCGGAGTTGCTCCATACGACACAACTTTTGCCGATGGATTCGCGTGGGAACATTCAGGGCGGGTGCACCGCTGATCAAACGGCGGCGATATTGAAAATGTTGGACGCCATTATCGCCCAAATGGGGACATCAAAAAGCAGTCTTGTCAAATTGAATTTTTATCTGAAAACGGACTCTGACCGTCAGGTTGTCATCAACAAGTTGAACGACTGGCTGGATGAAGTGAATTTGCCTGCTGTCTCTTTTGTGCAGACGCGATTGCCGAACCTGAAAGCGAAAGTGGCGTTGGATGCGGTAATCGCCTCTTCAAAACAGTCGACTGTTTCAAAAGAAACCTCTGTCTCGCAAAGTTGTCCTGAAGTTGCAATTTTGCCTCGTGGAGATGTCGTTTACGTTTCCGGGCAGGCGGAAAAGGGCGACCTGAAAGAAGCAACAGGAAAAACACTGGAAAGTTTGCTGCGTTCCATTCAGCAAATGGGACTGGATCGTCGGAACATTGTTGCCTACAAATGCTTTGTTCCTTCGATGGAACAAATTGGTATCGTTAATGCACAGATCGCTGAGTTTTTCGATGGTGAATCGATCCCCGCGGTTTCTCATGTGGAATGGACGGCCGGTTCAGCGTATCCGATTGAAATTGAAATGATCGCTTCGGCTCCCGTCAGCCAGTCGAGCCAAAGTGTGACCTACTTTACTCCTGAAGGGATGAAGGCTTCTCCCGTTTACAGTCGTGTTGCGCGCATTCATGGTGATAAAAGGATTTATATTTCAGGTCTGTATTCTTCACGCCCTGGAAACGGTGAGGAACAGACCAGGGATATTTTCAAAACACTTGACTCTCTGTTAAAACAAAGTGGCTCTGACTTCAATCACCTCGCCAAGGCGACATATTACGTTTCCGATAGTGATGCGAGTTCGCAGTTGAATAAACTTCGCCCACTTTATTACGATCCGAAAAGACCGCCCGCCGCTTCCAAGGCGATGGTAAAAGGTGTCGGCAGGCAGCAGCGGTCTTTAAGCCTCGACATGATCGCTGCTCCGGTTGCCAGGTGAACCGTGCCCCGATGATGCGGAAGAATTGGCATTGCGAAAATAATCAGAAATATCTTTGTTATTCGGAGTCTATTCATCCTGCAAGATATAACGGGAGCATCTTGATTTTGGTCTGTCCATTCCAATCCGATCAGTTCCATCCGATCCATGAGAGGTTTGTCGCATGATAACGCGGAGACAGTTTTTCGGTTCTTCTGCCCTGGCGATCAGTACGGGACTCTCTACTTTGGCGCGGGCAGGTTCCCGCCCGGTTGTTACGAATCCGCGGGCAACCGATGGCGATAATTTGCATGAGCCGAAATGGGATGAAAAGCTGACGCTGAGTGTCGGCATCAAAAAAGGAGATTTGCAGGGCAACAGCGAGCGGGTTTTACAGGCAGCGGTCGATTATCTGGCGCGCATGGGGGGCGGAACGGTCAACATTCTTCCGGGGAGATACACGTTTCGCAATTCCGTCTATCTCCCTTCGAATGTTCGCCTGCTGGGAAGCGGCCCGGAGACAATACTGACAAAAATTGCTTCGGAAACGATTAAGCTGGCGGATGATTCCGATTGGTACGATCAGGAAATCACGCTCGAAAAAGCAGCCGGGTTCCGTGTGGGAGATGGAGTTGTCCTGAAAGCGAAAAACCCGAGCACCGGGAGTGTCGATGTCATAAAGCGAACGCTGGTTGCGCGTTCCGGCAACCGTTTCAAACTGAATGATGGAATACGAAAGAATCTGTGGCTTTCAGGAAATCCAACCTGTTCATCGCTTTTCCCCCTGTTGACAAGCGAGAGAACGGCTGATGTCGTGATTGAAAATCTGGTTCTCGATGGCAATCGAAAAAACAATGCCAATCTGAACGGCAACTACGGCGGCGCAATTTTTTTGCAAGACTGCAACCGTTACACCTTCAAAAATGTGGAAGCCCGAAACTATAACGGCGACGGATTCAGTTTTCAGATCTGTCACGATGTTGTTGTTGATGGCTGCCACAGCCATGACAACGCCGATTTGGGAATCCACCCCGGTTCCGGTTCGCAGCGTCCCATCCTTCGCAATAACAGGCTGGAGCGTAACGGCATCGGTATCTTCTGGTGCTGGGGGGTGAAGTTCGGTCTGGCAGAAGGGAATACGATTGTTGGAAATCGCAACTATGGCATCTCCATTGGTCATAACGATACCGATAACATCATGCGAAACAATCGCATTTCCGGAAGTGGCAAGGTGGGCATTCTTTTCCGTAATGATCCTCGCGGAAAAAATTTCTGGGCGAATCGGAATCTGGTGGAAAAGAACACGATCGAAAACAGCGGCGGCGAAGACGGAATTGCGATTGATATCCAGGGGAAAACAGAAGATGTGCGAATTGTGAATAACCGACTGGCGGAAACCAGAGCCGCTCAAAAAAGAATCGGCATTCGCATCTCAGCAGAAGCAGGAGATATCGTATTGGCAGATAACGATCTGGTTGGATTTGCCCGGCCAATTCTGGATTTGCGGCCTGCCTGAAGGGGATCGCCTTCGCCCATTCCGTTTTTTCTTGCTTTCCCCACCTGCAACAGCCTTTTTTCTGTCGTCGTTCCGGGTAGAATGACCCGCGGACGGAAACGGACACGAAAGCGGACACTTTTACAGACAATCATCCATATTATGCAATCATTGAATATCATCAATCAACCACAGCCTCCTCCCAAGCGTCGTTTACCCAAATGGCTCAAGCGTCCGATGCCTTCCCGAGAAATGGCCTTTACTTCGGGGGTTGTCGAAGATTTGAATCTGGAAACGGTTTGCGAAAGTGCGAAGTGCCCGAATCGAACGGAATGCTGGGCCCAAAAAACAGCAACCTTTATGATATTGGGAAACGTCTGTACTCGTCCGTGCGGTTTCTGTTCGATCCCCAAAGGAAAGACAGGGGCAGTGCTGCCTGACGAACCGCAGCGGGTTGCCGAGGCGGCTGAGCGTTTGGGATTGGAGTACGTTGTCATCACCTGCGTCACACGGGATGACTTGCCAGACGGGGGGGCAGAGCATTTTTTTCAATGCATACAGGCTGTTCGGGAGCGGACTGGAGCGCAGGTCGAAGTGCTTACCTCGGACTTTCGGGGTAACCGCGATTCGATCTCGCGCGTGATAGAAGCGAAACCGGACGTCTTCAACCACAATATGGAATCAGTACCACGGTTGTACCATCGTGTTCGCCGTAATGCGGTTTATCAGCGCTCACTCGATCTGCTTCATCAGGTAAAACAGGAATCTCCCGAAACTCCCACGAAAAGCGGATTGATGCTCGGATTGGGGGAAACGATGGAGGAAGTTCTGGAGGTCTGTGCCGATTTGAGAACGGTGGGATGCGATCTGTTGACAATCGGGCAGTACCTGCAGCCTTCAGCCGATCAACTTCCGGTAGAGCGGTTCATTCCACCGGAGGAGTTCGATGAACTCGGCGAACAGTGCAGAAGTCTCGGTTTTTCGATGGTCGCCAGTGGCCCGTTTGTTCGATCCAGTTATCACGCCGGGGAAATGGCCGGCGAGGTTTCTTCTGGTTTTACAGTTCACAGTCGTTAGGCTGCGCCACATGGATCGACCTTTCCCCCGCAGTTGCCCTGTGGTGGAAATTGACTGTTGAAATTCGAGCTGTTGATTGCCGAGTTGGTAGCAGACAGAGCTGGAAACACAGGCAGTAGAGAAACAGGAGAGTCCATATCGGGTCAAGCTCGACCAACCGAACGATTTTCTGGTGATTCAAATCCATGATGAATAACGGGCCATCACAACAAAACCGGGACCGGAAAGTTTCCTTGCCAGCTCAATTGGCGAAGGTGTTGGGGCCGGGCTGCCTGGCCGGAATTCGGTTTGGTGACTGGTGGAAATTGTTGGCGGAAAACGGGTTTCATGTCGATGCACGTTATTGGGGACGAGCCGCTCATCTGACTCTGAGCAGTTTGATCACTTCTCCGGTTTCATGGGTCGAAAACTTGCTTCACGGGCCGATGCTGGAATCGACCCAGGTTGAGCCTCCACTGTTTATTCTTGGTTCATGGCGCAGCGGCACAACGCATTTACATAATTTGCTCTGTCAGGATGATCGATACGCAGCCCCGGATCTTTTTCAAACGATGTATCCGCTCACCTTCCGTTCCGCCCGTTGGTGGCTGGAGCCTCTGTTGGCCATGTTGACGCCCCGTCGGCGGTTCATGGACAATATGAAAATGAGTCTGCGGGAACCGGCTGAAGATGAAATGGCTATCGGCATTCTGTGCCGCAAATCGAACAGCTTCAGTTGGGTCTTTTCCCGTCACGCCGAAAAATATGATCGTTACCTTTCGTTCGAACAGGCGACCTCCAGAGAACGGACAGCGTTTCGCCAGGCCTTGATCTATTTTGTCAACAAAGTTCAACGAGCTGCCGATGATCGACCTTTGATTCTGAAATCTCCCAACCACACCGCCCGAATTGAACTGATTCTTGAGGCTTTTCCCAACGCCAGATTTTTGCATATCCATCGAAATCCGTATGAAGTCTTTCAGTCCTTCGTACACATGGCTCAGAATGTGATCCCCGTTTGGGCACTTCAGAAATATGATTTCTCGCATTTACACGAGATGGTTCTCTCGCAATATCGTCAGTTGTATGAAGCCTATTTTCGTCAACGGGAAGCCGTTCCAGAGGGCCAGCACTTTGAAATCGCCTATGAAGACCTCGTTGCCGACCCTCTTTCACAGTTGGAGCAGATCTACTCCCAACTGAACCTCCCCGATTTTGAAATCGCCCGTCCGAAGTTTGAATCGTATCTGGAAAGAACGAAAAACTATCAGCGGAACAGGCATCTTGAAATTCCGAATGAGTTGCGCAGGCGGATTGATCAGGAATGGGGCTTCTGCTTTGACGCCTGGAATTATGCCTACGAAAAAGACAACAGGGCAGAGTGATCCGTCTTTTTGTTCCCTGCTACAGAAACAGCGACCTTTCATAACAACTCAGGCCGTTTCCGCATCCATCCACACCCAAAAACCTGTTCTTTGCTGATGTGGCCTTGTTGACGTAACCTCCGATATGCCAACACATTGCAAACAGGAACGCTACTTGTTACGAAACGTTTTTCCAGGCGAAAACAGAATATTCTTAAAAAAACAATCAAAAAAATTTGCTTCCCGGATTTCCTGACCTACGTTTGAGTGGTTCGGCCAATTACCACTCACGGCTGAAACAGACAGGAGTCGCATTCGACAGAATCCACTTCTGCTTTGACTTCGGGTGTCACTTGCGGGGCAACGTCGCTGCGTAAGATAAAATGTTAGGTTTATAGATTTGAGGGGAACTCCAAATGAAGAACATCATCAACAACGTAAAGCATTTCCTGGAATGTGAAGATGGACCAACCGCTGTCGAGTATGCTGTTATGCTCGCTTTGATCGTTGTCGTTTGCCTGACTGCTGTTCAAGCAATCGGTACAAACGCCAACTCTCAATTCGAAGCGGTTCGCGACGCATTGAGCTAATGCTTGAGCGCCTGTGTAACAACAGGTTTGTATGTGAGACACAAGGCTGCCTGGCATTCGCTCGGGCAGTCTTTCTCTCTGTTTGGAAACAATAAAATAGAATTCCCATCAGCGGAACTTCAGTGATCACTGTCCATGAAGGAGGAAATCATGTTTCCATTTTGGCTTGAACATTTCATGAGTCACGCATTGCAGTCGTTGCCCTTTGTCATCGGGTTCTTCACCTGGTTTCTCTGTGGCGGAAGCCGATAGGCAGGCTCCTCCGACGGAATCGTTCCGTTTGATATTCTTTCGAATCCCGCCTTACGGGCCTTTTTTTACGGGCCTTTTCAAACTCTCCCTCCAGTCCTGCCTCTCGCCCTGATGCCCCCTTCCGCATCGCCTTGATGTCATTGAGTTGTTGTTTTTTGACAACATTCCGCTTTTTCCCCGACCTCGCCCATTTTTCTGACCTATTGTTCTTGAGAACGGAATTCTTCATGCGGGTAGTCGGTACGCTGCCCTGAAGAAAATGACTGGCGTGGTTGTCAGTTACAAGTGGAAATTAGGACGGTTGGCGAGCAGCCGACTGGCATCAGACCCCTTGATGATGGTTGAAAGGTTAAATCATGGATTGGCAATTTTTATTGGAAAACTGGCCTGTCAAATTTGTTGCGATTGTTTTGATTGTCGCAGCCTGGATCGATGGTAAAGAACTGCGAGTTCCCAATTGGATCACATTTCCAATGGTTATAAGCGGATTGATTTACACCACAGTCGTCGGCGGTTGGGGAGGACTCGGATTCGGCTTGTGGGGAATGACTGTCGGTCTACTGACACTGTTGCCACTTTACGCAGTCGGCGGAATGGGAGCAGGGGATGTCAAACTGATGGCTGGAATCGGCGCCTGGCTCGGAGCAACTGTCACTTGGTACGCCTTCTGCGTTTCTGTTGTCGTTGGGGCTATCATGGCTGTCATCATGGTTCTTTGGCGAGGGAGTTGGGAAAAACATTACAACAATTTCCTGATGATTATCTCCGAATTCATTACGATCAAAAAACCGGAAGAACTATACAAGATTGCAGCAGAGCGGAAGCCACAGATGCTTCTGTTGCCTTACGGAATTCCAATCTGCATCGGATCGATCGCCTACTTTTTCTACACAGGCATGATCTAAACAGATCGAAGAAGGATGGGCAGCATGGGGAACATGGGGTGCTTTAGTGATAAGCCGACCTGATCATTCCAACTGATACGTCCGTCATAAAGTGAAGAGTTTAACAATTTCGTGCCGATGATGAGGGGGAGCGGACTTTGTGCCGCGCTTCATCTCGGTATGTCCGATCCCGGAATTCGTTCTGGAAATCGATTTGAGACCGATCGAGGTGAGCATTATGAAAATGAAAACTGTTATTGTATTGGCATTCGCGGTCGGTTGCGGCTTGATTGCCATGATGGGTGTCCAGCAGATGATTTCCAAACAGTCTGATACTCAAGATGTTCCTGTGAAAGTGCTGGTCGCAACGACAGATATTCCACCTGGAGTTCTTTTGGACGAGACAAACTGCCACTTCGAAGAATTTCCCTCCTCTGCCGTTCCTAAAGATGCGGTGCGCAGCAAGGAAGACTACTTCGAACGCGGTTTGAAGGTTCCCGTCGACAAGGGAGATATCATTCGCATGGTCAAGCTGGGTAGCAAAGGAGAAATTGCAGCCTCAGCCAGCATCCCCAAAGGGATGCGAATTTTCACATTCAAAGTCGATGATACCAAAACGCACAGCGGTTTATTGCAACCCGGAGATCGCGTCGATTTGCAAATCACTTTCGAATATATCTCTCCCAATAATACCCGGGTCACACGTACGGACACGCTACTTGAATACGTCGAAGTGTTTGCTTCCGATTCCGTCCGTGACCTGGAAGTTGGCGAATCCCGTGAAATCAAGGCGAAAAATCTTTCGCTGTTGGTGACTCCCGAGCAGGCCAATTTGCTCAAGCTGGCCAGTTCAAAGGGGGAACTGACTCCCATCATGAGGAATAAGGAAGACAAGGAATTGGTCAGACCGAAAGGTGTTGACGACAACTTACTGTCATTATTGAAAACGGGACTCGCTTCTCAGGAAGAAGACTCTGGGCAGAAAGGGGAAGCAGGGGCGAAATCGGACGGGGAAATCTCACCAGCAGAAGCGTTGAAGAATTCGTTGGAAAACGGTTTTGTTGAAAAGAGCGAACCAGCCCAAGAGGAGTTGGTTGTTCAGCCGGCTACCTGGACTGTCGACATCTACTCGGGAGATGAGGTCATCACACACGATTTCATTCTTGAACCGGAGCAGATCGATTCGGTAGCGGATGAACAAAACGGTTCATCAGGGACTTCCGGGAAGCGAATGAAGAGCAAATTGACGCGGGTACTTTCACGACCGATTCAGGGAATGTTGGATTCTTTGCTGAATCCGAAAAAATCGGCGGTAGATTCGGCAAACAGTTCGAATAAGTCTGCATCAGAATCTGATGAGGACGAACAGGAAACAGAACTGGAGGGAGAGTACCAGACCGAGGACGATTTCAAGGAAGAACAGGAACGCGAGAAAAAAGAGGAAACGCTCCTGTTGGTTCGGTAACAGAGATGATGTTGAGCCAGAACGAACAGTGAATGAACAGTGGATAGAGTGAAAGATGTTCCTTCCACGCAGGTGGAGGGGAAACAGAAAACGAGCAGGGAAGATGAGGCCGGATGCCTTTGGTGAAAGAGGCTGTGCTGATCGGGAAAACCTGAAAGGCGGCCGAATTCAAAGACAGGGATGCGGTGCTGGCGATATTCATATCGAACCTTCGGCATCGCGAGTTAAATCGAGATAACCAGCCTTGATGGCTTTGGCGGAGTGCAAGGATGCAACCGTATCGAATAATTGTTTCAGATTCTTTCATCGCAACACACAGGATCGTTGCTCAGGTCGCTCGTCATTGCTTGCGAACAGCGTTTTGCTACTGTATGAACCCGGCCACATTGTGCCTTGTCGTGGCTGTAAGCACTTTTTTCGGCCCGATTGGCGTCGCTCGTGCTCAGGTTCAAGCTCCTCCTGTGGCTGAAGGCGAGATCTTTCACATTCTCTCTGCACGCAGTGAACTGTCACTGGTTGAGAAATTTTCGCGTGTCGTTGAACTGGATGAGCGCATCACACGTGTGGACGGCTTCGATCCTGCGATTCTGACGGTCACCGCGTTAAGTCCACATCGAATACGTTTGCAGGCTGTCAAAGCCGGGGTGACGACACTGGTTCTCGTCGACGAGAATGGCAAAACGTACTCCGTTGAAGTGTTCGTCGAGGGAGACGTTCGACATCTGCAGTCATACGTGTCGCGTTTTTTTCCGGATTCCTCGGTGACCGCGGTAAAAGTCAAAGACAGTATCGTGATGCGCGGGATTGTTGCTGATCCGTCCCATATTGCGCAAATCATAGAAATTGCGGAACAATTCTACCCCAAAGTGATCAACCAGATGCAATTCGGTTCTGCCAATCAGGTCCGTTTGCAGGTAAAGATCATGGAAGCGCAGCGTTCGAAAATCAGGCAGTTTGGCTTCAACTGGTCCCTTTTGACCAACGATGGCTTTGTGTTGAGCAATCCGGGGAACCTGGCGACGCCAACCGGCGCCACACTCTCCTCAGGAGGGGGAAATTCGCTGACGTATGGAGCGAACGGACTTTCTGCCTCATCGCTGAGTTTTGGACTGGTCAACTCCAACGGTATTTTTCGTGGCTTTCTTGAAGCTCTCAAAGAAGAAGGATTGCTTCGCGTTCTGGTGGAATCGTCTGTCGTCGCTGACAGCGGTCGGCCAGCGACACTCTTTTCCGGAGGCGAATTTCCGATTCTCGTTCCTCAATCGCTGGGCACAATTTCGGTAGAATGGCGGGAATTTGGTGTCAAGCTCGATGCCGTCCCCATTGTTTTGGGAAAAGGACAGGTCATCCTTGAAATTGCTACGGAATTCAGCGAACGCGACTTTGCTAACGCCGCTTCCTTGAATAATACGACAATCCCTGCCCTGACTTCGAGAGAAGCCAACACACAGGTTCGTATGCGTTTGGGACAAACCTTGATGATCGGCGGTTTGCTGGCGACACGTTATACATCCGAAACAGATAAAATTCCCGTACTCGGAGAACTCCCTGTGATCGGGGCCGCTTTCCGCAGAGTGAAATACGATGAGACAGAAACAGAACTGATCATCCTGGTCACTCCTGAATACGTCGCACCACTCAATCCCGATCAGGTACCTGCCGGAGGTCCCGGAATGTTCAGTGATGTCCCGACAGACCACGAACTGTTTATGCAGGGGCTACTGGAAGTTCCCAACTATGGAGGGCCGACTCCGCCTCCACCTGCTGGAGAACATTGCCCGACTGATTACCCGATCGAACAGGTTGCACCGACACCAAGTCGTCTGTTACCGCAGATTCAAGGTTCACCGGCTTCTGGAATGTTGAACAACTCCAAACCGTACGGGCCGGATGATTTGCAGACACCAAATGATGACGATAATGGCAATGCCATACCTCTGTTGCCCATGCCGACCGAATCACAGAAAAAAACGTCTTCCCGGCCGATAGCTCCCGCGGTGAAATCGATCAAACATGAAAGCACTTCCAGCAAAAACAGTGTCCAATCGGCTGGGGGGTGGTATCAATCTGATAGAAAAAAGAAGCCCGAACCGTCTGCGTTCAGTCGAAATACGACAGAGGAGACAAAACCATCCGGCCCTCCCGCGTTGATATTGCCTGGTGCATCGTCAAAACAGAAAGAAAACCGTTCCGCCCCTGTTCCGTTCGAGGCTCCGGATCCTTGAAGGGATTGATGATGAGTCGATTAGCTGCATGAACTCATTTGTTCGTGTCATTTGTAGAATTCTGGTTGTTGTCAAGTTTATTTCCATGTCATACATCCTCGGAGCGTGTTCGTTATGAAAAGGGTCATTCGGCTGGCTGTTGTCGATCCCAGTGACGCAACACGCACACAATTGAAAAATTTGATGCTCGGTGTCGATACCGTCTGGTTGGAAGCAGAATGCTCCCGCTACGAATTCTTCATGGATGTCGCCATGCAGACCCAGCCGGATATCGCACTGATCTCGCTCGATGCCGATCCGCAAAGCGCCATCAAATTGATCGATGAACTGCGTAAGAATGTTCCTGCCTGTTCTGTTCTTGTTGTCAGCAGTTCGCAGGAAGGAAGTCTGATCCTGCAGGTGATGAGAAGTGGTGCACAGGAATTCCTCAGCTATCCACTGCAGCTTGAAGATTTCATGTCGGCTCTGGATCGAGTCCGGCACGCGGCCCGTTCCGGTGATGATGAGGAGGAAATTCGCGATTCCCAGGTGATTACCGTCGCGGGAGTCAATGGAGGAGTCGGGAGCACTTCGGCTGCGGTCAATCTCGCTTGTGCTCTGGCCAAAGATGAACGGAACACGATTGCGCTGCTTGATCTGGATCTCTCTTTGGGAGATGCTGATGTCTGGCTCGATATCATTCCCGATTACACCATCCAGGATGTAGCCGAAAATATTACGCGAATCGATTATTCATTGCTGAAACGCTCGCTGACAAAACACGATACCGGCCTGTTCCTGCTCCCGAGACCGGTTCACCTGGAAAGTGAATTCAGGATGGGGGCTGAAGAATTACAGCGTATTATCGCCTTGTTGAAAGCGACCTTTTCTCATTTGGTTATCGATCTGGGAAAGTCATTTAGCGAAATGGAACTTGCCGCCATTTCCGCCTCGGACACAACATTGTTGATCACGCAATTGGATCTTCCCTGTTTGAGAAATGTCGTTCGACTCATCCAGTATTTCGATCAGAACGAGAATCTGGGTGATAAACTGAAAGTTGTCCTGAACCGCTTCGGTCTGAATGACACACAAATCAGCCTGGGAAAAGCGCTGGGGATTATCGGTCGGGAAGTTTTCTGGAAGATTCCGAATGATTTCGCGACGATGGTTGAATCCCGCAATAATGGTATTCCGTTAATCCAGCACGCTCCCAAAGCAAAACTGACCAAATCATTTATCGAACTGGCAGCCACATTCTCCCATAGCAGTTCCGAACAGCAGGAAACTCCCGCCAGGAAAGGGCTGTTCAGCTTTTTGGGACGTGGTAAGTAGCAATCTCTCAATGGTTCAACCGGACGAACTCAAATTGGAGGCCAGTTCCCGGAACAGTTCCAGCCCCCTTTGTTCGGCTGAACCCATTTTGAAGTGCAAATTCTTTTTCAGATACTTCAAGGCTGTATCTTCCCCCAGACCGAGTTGCTCCGCTTCCCGCTTGGCAATCTTTTCAAGATTTTGCAAACCGTTATCACGGGCCTGATTCAGCAGCGGCTCTATCTGGCTGGAGTCGACGGTCGTCGACGAAACCCACATGGCGAAAACAAATGGAAAACCGGTCCAGTTGACCCACTCCTCGCCCAAATCCCAAGTGTC
>JALTOP010000124.1 GCA_027000105.1 Planctomycetaceae bacterium
ACTTATGCAGCGCCTCCAGCAGAAATTGCGTATTCGACAGATCGGGGCGGGAATGTTTACCATAGCCTGCCCCGCCGTAAGCAGGGTCGCTCTCTTTCAGTCCTTCGCCCTGATCCCACTGGAGTTCCTTCAGGAACTTCTGCGCGTTCGCGATTTCCGTTTTATATTTGTCGTCCCGGTTCACCTCCACTAACGCCATTAAAATGATGGACGTTTCATAATTGCGATGCAGCGTTTCGGGATGATAAATGCCGCCGTTTTTCTGTTTGAACTGCAAGAGATAATCGACAGCCCGGACGATCATCGGGTCATCCGGCGAGATACCGTTTTCAATCAGCGCAGTCGCCGCCAACGCCGTGAAGCCCAGCACTTTGGGAGAACTCCAGCTCCCATCCCGATTCTGATGTGCTTTCAGGTACTCGATACCCCGTTGACGCATCTGCTTCAGCATTTGAGCATCCGGCCCGAGACGGGGTTCTGCAGCGAATCCACATGCCGGCCACAGGTAAAGCCCCAGCAACAACAGACCGAACATCACCCTAATTCGTGCAGTCAAAACCGCTCTCCCATTATTACTCATCAGCTGTCTCCTTGAAGTTTTTTTTCGTCCCAGCACCCTCACAACATCCTGGTGCATTGTACGTCGAACATCTTCCCGATTCGAGATCGATCAACAAAAATACGGCTCGATGGATGAAAAAACTCCGATGCCAATGAAGCGATCTTTTTCAACCTGATCTCACCCTTTTCCCCCTTTTTCTCGTGGGAAGAGAGCGTCTCAATCTACTGTTCCCTCAACAAGGCTCAACCATCGCAATCAAATTCTTTGATGCGAATTTTGAGGCAAAGGAACTTTGGGGATTTTTCCGGATTACTATTTTTTTTTATGGACGAACAGAAATCTTCTGGTAGCATGATCCGGAATAGTCAGGAAGGTAGAGAGTTGGTTTTGCGGAATCACTTCTGCCTGTATCTGTTTGAGATTGCCAGTTCTGGTTGTGCGTCTCCAGACAGATATCGACCCTGAGATACGATTCTCATGATGAGAGGAATCTTTCTGCGATGATTAGCGACAGGGACTGTCTTTCTGCCGAGCCGAGCTGCGCCCGCAATTCAACAACTGGACCGAATCGTTTTATTCTCCCGGTTGCTGCACGTCTTTTCCCCGGGGATTCTACTGCCGGAATTGCGCGAACGTAAAGCACGTTCCATTCACTCCGGCTCAGAAAAAACAGTGCCGGAAATTTTTAACGGAATTAATCATCTCTATCCACAAGGTGACTTGTATTCCTGAGTGATCGATGGCATTGTGGAAAACTTCTTTCAGAAAAAGTTCATACCGGACTTTTTGTTTTTTCACTGGCGTTTCGGAGTAACGCCTTTTTGGGCCTTTTTTTCAAGTAAGGGAGTCTACAGTGATTCGATTTAGCGAATCAATACAGCCGTTAATGGATGCCGCATTGAAGGATGGGTATCTGAGTTTTCAACGGATGGACAAATACCTGCCGGACGAAGGGGGAGATCCCAGACTGATCGACCAGATTGTGCTGGCGTTGGACGAACTTTCCATCAATCTGATTGATGCTCCCGCCGAACGTGACGGGTACGAGGAGGAACAGGCTGCCAAGGAAGACACTGAACAGGAAAACAACGCAGAGCAGATTGCCAGAACATTGATCGGGCCGGAAACACCAGTTTCTTCCCGTGACCCGATCCGTATGTATCTTTCCCAAATGGGGTCAATTCCGCTGCTGACACGAGCTGACGAAATCTTCCTGGCAAAACAGATTGAAATCACCAGAAAAAGATTTCGTCGCACTGCGGTTGAGTCCGATTACGCGCTGAATAAAATTGTAGAGATGCTTGAAAAAGTCCATTCGGGCGAACTTCCCTTTGAGAGAACGCTGCGAACTTCCGAAACGGAAAATGCCCGAAAAGAACAGATTCTCGGAAGAATGGAGCCGAATCTGAAATTGCTCCGCCATCTCATCACGTTGAATCAGCAGGATTTCCAGATTCGTATCTCTCCCGATTCAACCAAACAGGAAAAGCAGGCCGCTTTGGAGCGGATGATCATCCGCCGGCGAAAGATGGCGACACTTTCGGAAGAACTCAGTCTGCGAACCCAACGTCTCCAGCCGATTATCAAACGGATGGAGCAACTTGCAGACAGAATCAAACAGATTCAGCGCGACATCAAGAAATTGCGACGGCTCTCATCTGCAGCGGACGAAGTCAAGCAGTTGCAACAGGAGTTGGCCGAGATCGTTCAGGATACGCTTGAAACTCCTGAGGAATTCATTGCGCGAATAAAAGAGATCAAGCGACGTTTCGCAGCCTGGACGGAAGCCAAGCAGAAACTTTCAGGAGGCAATTTGCGATTGGTTGTTTCCATCGCCAAAAAATACCGGAATCGCGGCTTGAGCTTTCTTGACCTGATCCAGGAAGGAAACGCCGGTTTGATGCGTGGTGTCGAGAAGTACGAATATCGCAGGGGTTACAAGTTCTCGACTTACGCGACATGGTGGATTCGTCAGGCGATCACCCGTGCTGTTGCGGATCACGCCCGTACCATTCGTATTCCGGTTCACATGTTCCAGAGCATTTCAACCCTGAAAGCCAAGGCGGAGGAGATCCGGCAGGAAACGGGGCGAGAACCGACAATGGAGGAACTGGCCGAAGCGATCGACATGTCAGTCGAGGAAACCGAACGGATCATGAAAACGTGGAAACACCCGGTCAGTCTCGATACGCCTGTTGGCGAAAGCGAAGACAGCAGCTTCGGCGATTTCCTGCAGGATGAATCGGAAAGCACTCCTGCCGATACCGCCATGCAGCAGATGCTACGGGACAAAATCAATCACGTTCTGAAAAGTCTCACCTATCGCGAACGTGAAATTATCAAACTGCGATACGGCCTGGGAGACGGTTACAGTTATACCCTTGAAGAAACAGGGCGTATTTTCAAGGTAACGCGAGAACGCATCCGGCAGATCGAATCGAAGGCGCTGCGAAAATTGCAGCACCAGACACGTAGCAATCACCTGAAGGGATTTGTTGACGCGATGTATCCTCTTCTCGACGGAGAAATTGAAGCTCCGCAACAGGAAGAAGAAGCCGTGGCGACAGCTTGAAGGAAGCGGTAATTCGCTATCTCTGCACAGAGACAACTGTTAAACTCTGACGCAAGAAAACTGAGGGGCAACTGTGAAACAGCAGTTGCCCTTTTCCTTGCGCTTTTTGCTCTCGTTCACCCCATCGCCGCGAATTGGATTCCTTTTCAGTCCTTCATAGCCATTCTTTCTACCTGGCACGGTTGGTCTGTTCTGACCGCCGTAACCAAAATGAGATTTTCAACAGTTTTCGCACCGTTCGTAAACTTTAACCGTTGGTAGTACAGAGAACGTTTTCATGCAAAGACGCCAAGAGTTTTTCTCATGCGTCAAGCCAGGAAAGGTAGAGGTTATTTTCTCGTAACGGCCAGACATTGTAAGCGACACGGTGCAAGCCGTCCGGTGATGATCAGACAGTCAAGAAAGTCAGGCAGAAGCCTGCCCTACGGTTCTGCAACCTGCAACTGAGCCGGAGTGGATTCTGCGATCAACCCAACACGGTTTCGATGTTCTCTTTCGTCACCGGCTGTATGACTCCCCGCTCGGTAACCAGAGCAGTGATCCTGTCCGCCGGGGCGACGTCAAAAGCCGGATTGTAGGTTTTGACGTGATCCGGTGCCGTCTGCTTTCCGAAAGCGGTCGTGATTTCCTTGCCATCCCGCTGCTCGATCGGAATCTCCTCTCCTGTTGTAATATCGAAATCGAACGTACTGGAAGGAGCCACGACATAGAAAGGGATCCCGTGCGCCTGGGCAAGAACCGATAACCCGTACGTCCCGATTTTATTGGCTGCATCTCCGTTGGCCGCAATGCGATCCGCTCCGGTGATGACAGCCTGTACCATTCCCTGTTTCATCACCCAGGCGGCCATCGAATCGCAAATGAGCGTGGAAGGAACTTTCCGCTGCATTAGTTCCCAGGCTGTCAATCGGGCACCTTGCAACAAGGGACGGGTCTCATCCACGTAAACGTGAATATTTTTCCCCTGATCGTGAGCGGCAAAGATGACGGCCAGCGCTGTTCCATCGCCGGCGGTGGCAAGCGAGCCGGTATTGCAATGGGTGAGAATGCCTGCTCCCTCGGGAATCAGCTCTGCACCGAATCGTCCCATCGCGGCACACATTTCCTGATCCTCTGCGTCAATCGCCTTCGCTTCCTCCAACAGTCGATCTCGCATCTCCGCAGGAGAAAGACCGCTTTCCCGACGCACAAGTTTTTTCAAACGCTCCAATGCCCAAAAAAGGTTGACCGCGGTGGGGCGGCTTTCCGCAAGATAGTCCGCAACTTCGAAAAAGGTGGCGTCAAACTGACTGCGATCCTCTCCCGACAAATCGCGAAGACCGAGCAACACCCCATACGCTGCGCTGACACCAATCGCCGGGGCTCCCCGTACGCTGAGTCTGCGGATTGCATCGAATAACTCTTTGGTTGTTTTGCAATCGATGAAACTGGCTTTCAACGGAAGTCCCGTCTGATCCAGCAGTCGAAGATGGCCTGATGAATCGCCGATCCATTCAATCGTTTTCATACGAATAATTTTCCCTGTTGTGTGACACAGTTGAATAACAGATTACCGTTGCAGCCGTTTCGCTATCGGCCATCACATTCCGGCTGCCTATATTACGGGAGTCGTTTCGAATCCGAAACCAATCAGAGCCTCCAAACAGAAAAGAAACAGGAGTGAACAAGGTTCACTGTTAAAACAACCGATTCGAATTCGAAAAGGATGTTTTGATGCTCTCTTTCAGATCAATCAGGACTGCGCTTTCACGGTGACAGTACGCCTGGCAAGGAATCAATCTGATCTGCGAGATTAACCGTACCGACGGTGTTTTCAACCCCGTCGAGAACTTCATCGGCTTACTTCAGGCTTTTTGCGGCAACTATCACTGGAGCAAGTGAAACGATATTGAATACCATCATCCCGGCGTGAGACCAAGTCCACTCCCAGTTGTAAATGCCGTAAGCGATGTCTCCTATATCTTTGCATGCATCGAGACCAGTGAACCCCCAAACCACACTGCCAGTGATACCAAGCACATTCGGTTCATAATCATCAGCCAAAGCATCGGAAGTGTCTCCGACGAAAGTTAAGAGAATCGCATTCTTGAGGTAAGAAGAATTTGACGATCTCCAGTTCTGCGCAGGAACTTGGCAACCACAACTACATAGCCACTATAGCGAATATATGCACGTCTCACAGAGACGTGGCACAAGACATGAACAAGAGCACCGGGCGGGATTGGTTTAAGTCCCATGTTCCATCACCGTTGTTATCTTCGAGGAACTTTTTCCAGTTTCCGGTGGGATCCAAAGACCAACACTCAGCAAATGATTTATTGGTAATGATCCTGATTCTCTCCTTCTTTGTTCATAGTTTTGGAATCGTCAGACGCAATCTGCCCGCCATGTGCTTTTAGCATTCTCTCCTTCAAGTACATACCTACAACTACCCCAAGTTGAAGAATCATGCATGACAACACATATATCCCATATTTATCAGTTAGTATCGTGTCCCCATTTTTAACTACGTGAAATATATATATCGATAATACTCCAAATGTTGTTGAGATGGAATTAGAAATAAGGAAAACAGATAACCGGACACGATTACTAAGTCCATAAAACACCATTTTCCATAGAAAGATGATATATATTAGGATGAGAATAGAAATAATTATCTTTGCAATCATTAATTTGCACCACATGCAACAGAACCCACATAATTACTTTGAAAACCAATAATCGCCAACGTTATTCTTAATTTCTGTTGGAGTAGATAATCAGCATCCGGTGGGTCAGTGGGTAGAAATTCGATATCATCAAGCTCCATATAGTCATCAGCCAAACAGCTGATTAATCCGAAAGCTGCTGATATAATTATTGACCGAATAGCACATTCGTAGCTTACAGAGCATTTTCCTCAGACTAAACCCTGAAGAATTGATCTGCATATTTGGTCAAGTATATCACCTATTCCGGTAGAAAAACAACTAAGAATCTTGTAACCGTTCACACCCCGGGGAGGAGTGAGGGGGGTTGTTGATTGGCGAAGGTTTTCGCCAGGGAATCGGTCAGATACTCGAAGACATTGCGTTTTTGCTGTCGGCAGGTTTCAATCACCGTCAACATCGTCTCCACAAAACGACTCCCCTTCTCGCTTTGCGTGCCGAATGACAGTTTTCGCCAAATGACCGCATGACGCAGCACTCGTTCGCTGGCGTTGTTGATCGGCTCGTCATCGTGACCACTCAACTGGCAACCGCATCGCCGACAGGATTCGGGGATGCAGGGAACGATGGCGTCGACCTGTTCGATCGGCACCAGTTCTCGCTGATGCTTATTGTGACCTTTTTGCCCGCCCTGTTTTCGTTTGGATTTCGGTTTGTTTGAAGTCGGCTTGGCGTGCGGATGCTGCGTCGAAGGGGGCAGCGACGAATTTTGTGGCGTGATGCCGAGGCGTTTTTCGAGTTCCGCGTTTCGTTTTTCGAGTTGAGTGATACGCTCGTCCTGCTTTTTGATATGCTCCAGCAGCATTCCGATGACACTTTGGACTTCATCGGTTTGTTCGCTCAGCCACGATTTGTTAATCTTGATCGACATGATGCTGA
>JALTOP010000125.1 GCA_027000105.1 Planctomycetaceae bacterium
TTCCTTCCTGAAATTGAACATATGCTGTTCGCCCGTCTCCATAAACAGGGATAATTCTCGACCAGCCAGTCGGATGACCAACCGTTTCTCTGTTTTGCACAATTCCCTGCAGCTTATAGTATTCCGCTGGCATATTGTAATGCCCGATCTCTTCGCTATAAAAATCGAAGGGAAGCTTAATGGTAACCCGATAGGCTAATTGTGAAGATTCTTTGCTTAGGTCTTTATAAATTCCTGGATTTTTTCGAATTTTTTCCATTCTCGCTTTAATCGCGGGGATAGAATACTTACGTTCGAAATGGCCTTCTGGATATAGGCGGGAGGCTTTCTTTCCGTTTAAATCGACGTAAATTCTGTTATCAATAACAAAGAGAACTTGTTTAGAAACGTAATCAATCGTTTCTCCTGGTGGCATCGGTTTGCCTTCTGAATCCAGCCATGTTACTTCAGGGGCAAGTTGCCCCCAATACTTGACGACTTGCATATAACCCAATAGATTACCATCAATATCGAACAGGGCAGTCAAGCTGGCTGATTCAATCGGATTGACTGCAACTGAAACGTTCTTGCTTCCACATTGATGTGTATCGTTGGTATCGTTTGTCGTTGCGGGGTCGGTTTCTGGTGGTGGGTCGGTTTGTGTTGTGTCAGTTGGTGGTGTGGGAGCGGGGGCTTTGTCATACGCGGGCGGCGGGATAACCGAGCCGAGCGGGGCGGGGTTTTCATCAGGAGAGTAGACGAAGGAGTAATCCTGGGTGGGGACGCCGTAAAACAGGACGCCGGCTTCATCCGGATCGCTGCTGTAGCCGGGAACCTGCGTGCTGTTTTGGGTGATGTTGTATTTCGCTTTCGCGCTCTCGCCGGGTGATCGCAGGGTGCTCATCGGACTGCCACTGCCGAGTGGCTGGGTTCCGTAAGCCGGAACGACGTCTGTTGCCCACGTATTTTCCACCTGCATGAACTCGCTGTCTTCGGTTTCGATTTCGATGAAGGTGCCGAACGGGCCGCTGTTGGGATCGAAATAGCTCCAGGCCGAGCCGATTCCCTCGCCGAAAGAGTCGTCTGCACGGGTGGCGTAATCGGACAGATCGTATTGATCGGGGACTTGCGCAACCCCATCCAGTTCGAGCGTGGAAAGGGCTTCGTCCCAGATCAAAGTCCCGGCATCGTTATAGGAGCCTTGTGCATCGATCGCCTGGGTGTGCTCTTGTGTGCCGGCTGCGGAAATGTCGTTGATGATCACGCCGACATATCCACTGGAATCTGAATTGTCGACCAGAATACCGGCGTTGTGATTAAAATCGTTTGTCGCCTGCTGGGACCGTTCAACTGGTTTCCTGTTTCACTCCAGTCTGTTCCTGCAGCTTGATGACAGCTCGCAACATATCCGCAGGAAGCCCGGCTTGCAATTTGAGCCAGACTCCGGTGATGGGGTGGGCCAGTTCAATTTGTGCCGCATGAAGGGCGTGGCGAGCGAGCCCCGAATGAGGGCATCGAGTCGTGCTCATTCGGCGGCCTTGCTCCAGCGATTCTCGCACGGGTGGTTTGAAGCGTCCCGCTTTCATGTAGAATTCATCTCCGACGAGCGGATGCCCGATGGCAGCCATGTGCACCCGAATTTGATGGTTTCGGCCAGTGATCGGCTTGCAAAGCACAACGGTATATTGCTGTTCCGGGGAAGAAGAGGATATTTTTTTCAGAACCTTCCAGAATGTTTTGGCGGTCTTGGCGTTAAGTGCGTCAGCCCGTGCAGACATCAACGCCCGTGAACCGTTTTTCGCCTGGCCAATCGGAAGATCGATCGTTCCGGATATTTCGCCCATTTCTCCTTCAACAATCGCCAGATACGTTTTTGACACACGAGAGTGTTCAAAGGCATCGACAAGATTTCGGTGTGCCTGGTGAGTTTTGGCGACGACGATAACGCCGGATGTTTCGCGGTCAAGGCGATGCACAATTCCCGGACGGAGTAAACCGGGAAAAATGGTTTGTCTGTCAAAATGGGCCTGCAGAAAATTGCACAATGTTCCCGAAAGCATATTGCCGGTCGGATGGGCGATGATACCGGGAGGCTTGTTGATGCAAACGATCCAGGGATCTTCATAAATTATTTCAAGTGGGTAAAGCTCCGGTTGGTAATGCAGTTCCGGAGGTTCAAGCAGACGAACGTGAACCGTTTCCCCTGTACGTAACCGGCGAAGATGGCTGACCGGTTGCAAGCCAACTTCGATTGCCCCCCATGTCGCCAGGCGTTGAAGTTTCCAGACGGGGTAATTGCGCAGGTGCTGGGCGAGAAAAGCATCCACCTTCATCCCCGATTGATACGGTTCAACCGTGAGTTTCACTGACGGGGGACTGCCCGGCTCTCCGCCATCCAGCTGAAGGCATATATCCTGAAAGCAGTTGCTTCCTTCCTGTTCTCTACGATTCACCGGGGATTGATACTCATTCTGTGGGGATGAAGATGCTCTGCCTGATTGATTGTTTTGTTTTGCAGACGCTGGTCACCAGGGGCAATTACGCTTGTCCGACCTGTTGCGGTTGCAGTGCTTGTGGGGATTCATTTGCCGGAGAAGAATCCTCTCCCGCTTTTTTCTGCCGATTAACGTGTTGTTCAATGATCTCTTTTCGCTGCAAGAGTGGCTCCCGTACCTGGAACGCCTTGTGTCCCTTGAGCTGGCCAATTTCTGCCGTGTAGGTCGGCTGTCCTTCTACCTGAATCGTAATCCCACGGCTGACATCCCGTTCGGTAAGAATGACATCCCCCACATTCAGATTGATCAAATCAGCTGCAGTCAGTTCGGTTTCCGCCAGGGTTGCCACCACCTCAACTTTAGCAGTCCCGATACCAATTTCCAGCTGGGCCTGTTCTTCCGGAGTGATTTCATGTTTCGTGTAGGCCGACCAGGTATCCGAGGAGAGTTTCCCGGCAAGCGGTTCAATGGTATTGAATGGAATGCACAGATTCATGATCCCGCGCATTTCTCCCATGGTGATCTCAAAGCTGATCAGCACGATCACCTCGTTGGGAGGGACAATCTGGACCAATTGGGGATTGCTCTCAATTTGTGAGACACTCAGTTCCAATTCGCTGATATTCTTCCATGAGTTATCCAGAGCCTCGATTGCCAGTTTGGTAATACGGGAAACGAGCTTCAACTCGATTTCCGTCAGCGGTCTGTTCGGGAAATTGTGAGAGACGGTTTTTCCTCCCCCAAGCAGACGATCGACGATTGGATAAATGATGGAAGGGTTCAGGTCGAGAATAATGTGACCATTCAGTTTTTCCGAGTACAGCAGATTGAAACAGGTTGGATTTTCAAGGCTGAAGACAAACTCGCCATACGTCAACTGGTCGACGCTGATCAGTTTTACTTCAATGATGGATCGTAGCATTCCGCTCAAAGAAGCCCCGAATTCCCGGCCAAAGCCCTCGTGCATCGCCTGAAAGGCACGCATCTGTTCTTTACTGACACGTTCAGGCCGCTTGAAGTCGTAGACACTGATCTGCCCGACCAGTTCCTGTGAACGGAAACTGGTCACCTCGGCCGGTTTCGACTGCTCAGCGGGAGAGTTATCCAGCGCCGCCAACAGCGACTCCACCTCTCCCTGGCTTAATACATCTGCCATTGCTTCCCTCCTGGAAAACTTGAACGCTGGTATGTCCACCCGAAACGTACAAGCCGACTGAACGAAACCATCGGATTCCGAATCAGGATGTTATCGGAAATGATCCGGAACTTCACCATCAGGCTCCGAAACCGTTCATCGTGTCTGGCCGCTTCCCTGGACGACGTATTTGTAAATGGTCAACTCTTTTAATCCGCATGGCCCTCTGGCATGCAATTTATCGGTGCTGATACCGATTTCCGCTCCCAAACCAAATTCCCCTCCATCGTTGAACCGGGTTGAAGCATTCACCATGACCGCAGAAGAATCGATCTGGTTACTGAAGCGGCTTGCGGCTGCCAAATTGTTCGTAATAATTGCTTCCGTATGCCCTGAACTGTACTTGTTAATGTGTGAAATTGCCTGTTCGATATCGTCCACCACCTTCGCCGAAATAATCAGCGACAGATATTCCTCTCCAAAATCGGCTTCCGTTGCGGGAATGGCATCGGGAACAAGATCGCACGTTTTGGAGCAACCACGTATTTCCACGTTCTGCCCGGTTAATGCTTTGCAAAGAACAGGAAGCACTGATTCCGCAATGGCCTGGTCGATGACGAGGGATTCCGCCGCATTGCAGACACCGGGACGCTGGCACTTGCTGTTGATCAGGATTGATTTGGCCATCTCAGGATCTGCATCCTGATGGACATAAACATGGCAGTTGCCATCGAAATGCTTGATCACCGGCATCGTTGCTTCACGCGCAACCCGTTCAATCAGGGATTTTCCACCGCGGGGAATCGTGACGTTAATCAGTCCATTCAATTTGAGAAAATGCCCCACGGCTTCCCGATCTGTTGTTTCCACCATTTGCACGGCGTGTTCTGGCAGCCCGTTTTTCCTGAGACATTCGGCGAGAATGGAATGGAATGCATGATTGCTGTGGAACGCCTCTTTACCTCCACGCAATATGACCGCATTGCCACTTTTGACACACAACGCCGCTGCATCGATGGTCACATTGGGGCGGGATTCATAAATGAAGAACACAACGCCCAGCGGGACGCGCACTTTTGATACGAGCAGTCCATTCGGACGGACCGTGCTCTCGATTACCTCTCCGATTGGTTCCGGAAGTGCCGCGATCTCGTGCAGCGAACTCGCGATCGCCTGCAGTCGGGATTCATCAAGCCGCAGCCGATCGATCATCGCTTCAGTCAGTCCATACTCGGGGGCGGCCAGAATATCTTTTTCGTTCGCTTGCAAAATCTCATCTTGTCGAGCGATCAAGGCTTCCGCAGTGGCGTGGAGCCAATCGATTTTCTGCTGACCAATTGCAGACACAAGCGCCCCGGTCGCGGCTGCCGCCTGGCTTGCCACCCGGGTTGTGTACTGATTCAGATTTTCAATCACCGATGTTGTCATAACGCTGGTAACTTCTCGTCAATTAAATTTGGATCAACCAAATTCAGATCAACACGCCAGAGTGCTGCAACCAGCACGTGGTGTGTGACGTTTGGGTATTTTGCAATTCCGCCAGTGAAAGACACTGAGGAACATAAAGAACATTCAGAATCGATCAATACCAATTTGAAACTCTGGCGATAGTATCTTTCAACAGTCAGTTTGAGTCAACGCAAGTTTAGGGCGTGTGCGGCGGTAATTGCGACATTCGCCCCGCCGGAGGCAGAAAAAAACATTTTTTGGGGAGATGTCGTGCACGATTCATCAAATAGAACCGGATTCGACCAGTGATGTTCCCTGGCAGCATGTATCGGAATTGATCCTTCAACGGCGGCGATGCGATGAGCCGGTGAACCGTAATGATCCTCAAACAGGCTGTGCCAACCTTCCCGGGCGATCATGGAGGCATCCACTGAAGAAATACACCTTGAATCGCCAGATTATTCCCGATTTACCTCACGCAACGGCTACAGATCAGAACTCGCGTACACTTGTTTTGAGAACTGATTGGTCCTGATTGAGCAGCTCGATTTCGGTCAGTTTCCACTGATAGGCGTTTTTTTGGGTTTTGCGTGGTGCGATCGCCAACAGGGCCACATAGGATGTCGTTCGTTGATGTAAATGCCCCCAATGTTCGACCGAGCCGGGAACTTCCCACTCGCATTTCAGATGGTAGGTATGATTTTCCCGCGGGTTTTCGGAAGAATTCGCGTTGCGTTTCGGTTTCAGGTCTCTCTTTTCTGCTGGAGTGCAGGAAACCAGTTTTACTTTTCCCGCTCGTGCAACTGCACCGCCCTGCTCTTCGATCGTCATCGATTGCCGAATTTCCAGATACAATGTTCGCAGCAACTCCCCGTCAACAACTTCTTCCAGTCGAGAAAAGATCAGTTTTTCATCCCGCTTGTTAAATGCAGCGTAGATTTCCGTTAAAAGAGTTTCTGTAACCTGTGGGAATTCCTTTTCTTGAATTTGTGGTTTGATCGTCTGGTTGATGACATCAGACAGTGCCTCATGAATAAAGTAATCAGGCGTGAACAATAGCACGATTGCCGGGTAAAAAAGGAATGCTTTGTAAACAGATTTCGCGGAGAAATAACCGCTCCCGGAATTCAGGAGTCTCCAGATGATAACCAGAATGTAAACCTGTAGAATAAACAGAGGAAGCATCAGCCAGCGAAGATATCGATACGGCGAGGAACCTGGTTGGAAAGTCACCTCCAGTATTTTTGCCCGCTGGGCTCTTTTTTGTTTCTCAATGGAATCATCCGGCAGTTCAGGAAATTGCCATGTGAATTCATTCTGCTTTTCAATTTTTCGCAGCGTTTCTTTTTTTGTTTCATCTCCCTCAATAACCGCCAAATTTGCCTGATACAGGTATTGATTGAACAGGTTCCATTTCAATAAGCCCGTTTTCGCAAGAGCAGGACGGGGGTAGCGCAGAATGATCCCAATGCGGGCATTGGCGATGCTGATTTTTCCTGGTTCTGCCCGTTGTGAAAAATCACGAAACGCAACACCGAAAAAGTCGAGACGATCCAGAATTGGCGCTAACGCTTCCCCATCTACCGATAAGCTGATCTGTTCTTCCAGCAGTTTACGGATCGGCTCTTTCATTTCCTGTTGTTCTTCCAG
>JALTOP010000126.1:0-352 GCA_027000105.1 Planctomycetaceae bacterium
TCTTCCTGCCGCAAGATATCGATCTGATGGTAATGCGGCAGGGATCAACAGGAAAGTTCGTTCCTCCGGGATGAAAAACAGGGCGTTTTTCGGGAGCGATTTAACAATCTAACTTATATGTTTGCCAATCCTTGTTTTTGCTTGTCTTCGTAGTCCAGAAGAAATCAAAAAAGATTGGCGATGGGAAACTCATGGTCGACAGGAATTTACTTCGCGAATTTACGGTTAGTGACGAGGAACTGGAATCGTATTTATCAAACTCATTTGCCGATATGACCGGTGATGAGTCCAACATTGATTTGATGTACGACGAAACGTCGCGCACATTCGATTCCAACGAAATAGTTCAAGG
>JALTOP010000126.1:362-23002 GCA_027000105.1 Planctomycetaceae bacterium
GATCAGCTGGCGCTGGCTCTCCAGTTGCTCCGGATCCCAGGCGCCCGGCTCGCCATCCGGGTCGATGACGACGAGGTCCTTGTCGATGTCGGGTTCAAAAGTGAGGGGATTGTACTTCGCGAAGAATGGGAACCGGACGAGCCACCACCGGAAGTCGGCCAGACCATCGAAGTAATGCTGGAGGATATCGAGGACACCAATGGCGTTATTCTGCTATCCAAACGCAAGGCAGACCGCATTCGCGAATGGGAACGCGTTATTGAAACGTGTCATGAAGGCGAAATTATCAAGGGAACTGTTGTTCGAAAAATCAAGGGGGGGTTGCTCGTCAACATTGGCGTCAATGTCTTCCTGCCGGCCAGCCAGGTGGATATACGACGGCCCAACGACATTGCCGATTTCATTGGCCAGGAAATCGAATGTGTTATTCTGAAAATTGATGATGTTCGTCGCAACATCGTCGTATCCAGAAGGAAATTGATTGAAGACCGCCGAGCCGAATTGAAGCGAAATCTGCTCGAACAGCTTGAAGAAGGCCAAATCCGAACCGGCGTTGTGAAGAATATTGCCGACTTCGGCGCATTTGTCGATCTTGGCGGAATCGACGGCCTGCTGCACATTACTGACATGAGTTGGGGCCGCATCGATCACCCGACTGCAATGGTCAAAATCGATGACGAAATCGAAGTGATCATTCTGAGCGTTGACCGCGAAAAAGAAAAGATCGCGTTAGGATTGAAGCAGAAATCGAAATCCCCGTGGGAAAATATCGAAGAGCGGTATCCCATCGGTGAAAAAGTAAAAGGTGTCGTAACCAATGTGATGTCTTACGGTGCATTCGTGCGACTCGAAGATGGTATAGAAGGTCTTGTTCACATCAGTGAAATGTCATGGACACGTCGGATCAATCATCCGAGTGAACTGGTCTCCATCAATGATGAAGTTGAGGTTGTTGTACTGAATCTCAACACGGAGAAACAGGAAATTTCACTGGGAATGAAACAGACCCAGCCAAATCCGTGGGACAACGTCACGGAAAAATACCCTGTCGGTGCGGAGGTAACCGGGAAAGTTCGCAACTTGACGAACTACGGGGCATTCATCGAGTTGGAAGAAGGTGTCGATGGTCTGCTGCATGTCAGCGATATGTCCTGGACCCGAAAAATTTCCCATGCCAGTGAAATGCTGAAAAAGGGAGACGAAATCAAGTGTCAAATTGTTTCGGTTGATGAAGACCGTCGGCGAATCGCTCTTGGACTGAAGCAACTGGGAAGCGATCCGTGGACCGATGTCATCCCGGAAAAATACGCTCCGGGAACAATCGTCACCGGAAAAGTAACGAAGATTACGAACTTTGGTGTTTTTGTCGAACTTGAGCCCGAGCTTGAAGGTCTGCTGCATGTTTCCGAGTTGGCTGCCCACAAGGTGAACAATCCGGAAGAGGAAGTGAATGTGGGTGAAGATATCGAAGTCCGCATTTTAAGACTCGATCTGGATGAGCGCAAGATTGGTCTTTCCCGCCGCCTTGAAGCTGATGCCGATGAACAACAGGTTGATGAATCCGGCAAGCCTGTTACGTCGCCTCAAGAGCTCAAAGGCGGAATGGGGGCTACAGACGGCCCACTGTTTCAAATGCCAACCAATGCTCCTGAAAGTGAGAACGCAGCTGTAGATGTCGCCGATGAACAGCCGGAAGCGGCTGTTGAGGAACCTACTGCCCAGGAAGCGACAAGCGAGGATGCGACCGAAGAAGCGTCTGAGAATCAGCAAGCGGAGGAAAAGGACGAGGCGAGCGAATAATATCGAGCAGTCGCCCAGTTGGCTGAACGACTGGGCTGGCGAGAAACTTCGGTTCCCTTGCTACTCCGAAGCGAAGAATCCCCCCTGCCGGCGACAGCCTGTAGGGGGTTTTTTATGGACGGCGTATGTCTCGGTAACCATGCCATGTGATGCCCTGTGGCTCGGGCCAGGTTATTTGGTATGGCATCGTGGAACCGCGACTGACGTGCCCCATTGCGTTATTTCCGATCGGGCCATTCAGGCAAATCGACAATCCATTTCTGAAATTGGTCTTCATCGACGTTACGCCCGCTAATGATGATGACAATGTCCCCCTGTCCTTCCAGGTTTGCTCTCCCGGACAGAGCCGCAGCGAGAGAGATGACACCGGAGGGCTCAGCCCGTAGCCCATGATTGCGGTACAACCAGTTCATCGCCATTCGTGTTTGTAAATCGGGAACGGTCACAGCTTCGCTAACGTATTTCTCAAGAATGGGCCAGTTGTGCCTGCCAACTTCGTAGGAAAGCAAGCCATCGCAAATGCTCGTTGGATGCTTCAAAGTTATTCTTTTCCCCGATTTAAGTGAACGGGAAAAATCGTCAGCCGTGTCCGGCTCAACGGCGATGATTACTGCCTCGGGGAAACCATCTGCAATGGCAATGGCCTGTCCGGCCATCAATCCACCGCCGCTCACCGGACATAAAAAGTGGGATAATGATCGCCCTGCTCTTTTGAGCTCATCAACAATTTACAATGCACCGACGCCATTGCCGGCGATAACATTGTTATCATCGTAAGGAGAAGCCTGAATTCCTTTCTCCTGGTCAGCGATATCGCGGGTCATTTTTTCACGGATGCCGGTTTCATGATCAGTCGCGATATCGTAAGTGCGAATTTCCGCACCAAAAGAACGAGTCAATCGAAACTTTACCTGTGGTGCGTTATCCGGCATCACAATGATAACCCGCTTACCATACCTCATCCCCGCATAGGAAATTCCTGAGGCAAAATTTCCGGAGGAATGGGCAGCAACGGGACAATCCTGAATCCGTTCCAGGTTGTTCGCCATCCAGTTCAAGGCTCCCATTACCTTGAAGGAGCCGGTTGGCGACGAGCCATAGTCCTTCAGCCAGACCTGTCTCCCCTCGGCAAGCCCCAACTCATGCTCCAATCGATAGGAACGGATCAGTGGAGTCGGAGAAAGATGCTTCCGTATGACGGACTCTGCCTTTCGAACATCCTGCAAGGTAGCCAACGGCAAAGCCATGGAAAAATCCTGTGAACTGGAACGAGAAAGAATTCTGAAACAACATCCGACAAGGGACACCGGCATGCCCGCCCAATGCCCGACGAATCACGAGTCTGTATGGTAACGAAATCGATCATGCCGATACAGAGCTTCGATCGGTTTCCGGCAGGAATCTGGGGCTGATTGCCTCCGCCCAATTCGCAATTTATTCCCGCTCTGATTCCAGATAATTCTGAATTTTCTGTTTGATCTCATCCCGGACTCGTCGAAACACGACCATTTTTTCGTCATCGGTTCCGGTTGCATCGGCAGGGTCATCGAATGGCCAATGCAATGTCTTTTTTGCGCCATGAAAAACAGGACAGGCCTGCTTCGCGTTGTCGCAAACGGTCACAACCAGATCAAATGGTTGATCCTGAAACTGGTCAAGCGATTTGCTTTGGTGCCTGGAAAGATCCCGCCCCAGTTCCTCCATCGCCTTTATCGCAAGCGGATGCACATAGCCGGATGGCTTCGAACCGGCGGATTCTGAAACCCATTTTCCTTCTCCCAGCAATTCCCATAAATCTTCCGCCATCTGGGAGCGGCAAGAGTTCCCCGTGCATAGAATCAGTACGCGTTTGGGCATCATTCGGTCAATCCTTGTTTCACATTCGGTCTCTGCTCGACTGAATCGGTCTCTGTTCAACTGAAAATATCATTGCATGGCGATGGCGGATTCAAGAGTGACCTTCGCAATACACAATTTGTAACAGGATTCAAAAATCGGGCATTGCTGACAATCCAGCCATTGTTCGATATCCGTCTCGATCCTACGATCACTGTGAACAGGAAGCATCGAACCTTCCTGCTGTTTCATCCAGACGGTAAAAACTTTTCCCTTATTGGGCCTGTTCGTTTTCAAATGCAGATCATCTGGGAACATTGTGCCAAAACACTCTTTTTCCTCGGGCTGATTCATCGCGTTACTCCTCCCCGTTTGTGAATGATCACTCCTGGTTTTCCCCGGAAACGGCCAGATGCGGGAACCAGCTTTGCGTTTTCAGACAGAATCTGACCAACATCAACATTAGCGGAACCTCAATCAATACGCCAACAACTGTTGCCAAGGAAGCTCCTGAAGAAAGCCCGTAAAGCATTGTGGAAGTTGCAATGGCAACTTCGAAATGGTTCGAAGCACCAATCATCGCTGCCGGTGCGGCGTTTTCGTAGCTTAGCCCCAACAGTTTCGCAAGTCCATACCCCAAAGCAAATATGAAAACGGTCTGAATGAACAGCGGAATCGCAATCCATAAGATTGTCAGAGGATTATCAAGAATTGTTTCTCCCTTGAATGAAAAGAGCAGCACCAGCGTCAACAATAGTGCGGAGATGGTCACGGGAGTCAACAGATGCAGAAATTTTTCTCGAAACCACTGCTCCCCCTTTCGGGTGATAATCCATTTCCGGGAAAAATAGCCCGCAATCAATGGAAGGGCGACATAAACACCGATCGAAAGAAGTAATGCCTGCCAGGGAACGGGGAGTTTGCCGACACCAAGCAGAAAACCACCCAATACCCCATACAGCAGGAGCATGGTCAACGAATTGATGGCAACCATCGCCAGTGTCAGACCATCATTCCCTCTGGCGAGAAAACCCCAAACAAGTACCATCGCGGTACAAGGAGCGACTCCGAGCAAAATACACCCCGCCAGATAGCTTCGCCATAAAGGAACTTCCAGCATTTTCACGTCATCAACAAGTACAACCTGACCGGCTCCATAGGAAGCTCCGACATCCAGATCAAGACCCAAGGGCATTTTTACATAGTCAACAGCTTCAGGACCAATCAGATTGTAAAAGAGCGTTCCCAAAAAAAGGTTAGCAATGGCATACATCGTAAACGGCTTGACCGCCCAGTTGATGAAAAGAGTCAACCCGACCGGTCGGATCGATTTAACTGCCCGAAGCACTTCCCCGAAATCAATTTTTACCATAATCGGATACATCATGAAAAACAGACAGATCGCGATCGGAATTGAAATTACGGGAGCGTCGTTAACGTGAATCGCCATCCCATCAAGAGCTTGAGCAAAACCGGGGGCCAACTTTCCCAGTATGATCCCTGCGACAATGCAAAGCGCAACCCAAACTGTCAGATAACGCTCAAAGAAACCCATTCCCTGAGAAGTGGACTTTTTGCAATCTAACTGAGACATAGCACGTTCTTTTTCATTATTTGGCTCAGGGTACAAACAGGAATATTACCTAATTGCCATTTCGCCATGCATTTGGTGTAATAAATGTGAATAAATAACCCGATCTCTGTCTACTCGACTGAAGAACGGCGCTGTTCGAGATCCGCTTTAAGAACAGTTTCCATGCAGGAAAAAAAACCATCCAGACAAACACAGGAAACCCGATAGAAGCTCATCGCACCTTCCTTGCGGACATCAAGCAGTCCCGTCTCCCTCAAAATGGCAAGATGTTTGGAAACAGTTGATTGATCTGCCCCGACCTGCTCGGTTAACTCATTCACGCACATTTCCCGATCACGAAGCAAATCCAGCATCAGCAGACGACTTGGATGAGCCATCGCCTTGGCAATCTTCGCCCGAGCTTCATATTGTTTTAACGTCTTCTTCCCCATGGCCATATCGCCATATTAGAATAAATACTTGAATGAGTCAACGGTAACAGGATGCAAAGAATCGAATTCGGCAAAACAGAAGTAAACCGGAAAAATCCGGTACAGAGAGAATTCATGTATGCCCGGAGACAAGCTTGAATCAATTCATTTCCCGTTTCGTTTTTTTGGCAGAATTGCAAACACAGCTTTCCCAAACTTTCATTTTGGTGAATAGGTAATCTGTGCGCGATGTACGGCGAGTTTTCAAGAGGGCCCGATTGTCATGCCGATGCCTGCTTACAGGATATGTTGGAACGCAAACGGCCCGTCTGAGGGATCAGTCGGCGCGATTCCTGCCTGAAACTTCAAACACCCCGACTGATGGTGTCTCTCCTTGAATGGGGAGAGTATGGCCTGGCCTGTTTTGAAGCACCAGTGAGAACGGTAGGGACACCGACTCTCGATTCCGACAATACAATCGCACCACAGACAGAATCTGCAGATGAATAGAACCATTCTTGCAATTGGGCTCGCCGTATTCTCTCTCTTTCATGGGGTCGTGCTTTCCAATAGCTACGCTTCCTCCCTCCGAGAGACGCCTTTGGTGAAAGCCGTACAGCGAGCCAAGCGGGCTGTTGTCAATATTCATACCGAAAAGAGTGCAGATAGTTCACATTCCGTATTCGGTACGACAAAACGCGGCAAAATAAATGGAATGGGAACTGGAATCGTTATCGATGAGCGAGGCTACGTTGTCACCAACAATCATGTCATTGCGGGAGTTGACTCCCTTGAAATATCCTTGATAGATGGGGGGCGATACCCGGCGCACGTAGTCGCTTTCGATCGTAAGCATGATTTGGCAATCATCAAAGTCGATGGGAATGCAGACCTCGAAGTAATGCCGATCGGAACATCATCGGATCTGATGCTTGGTGAAACAGTTATCGCTGTCGGCAATGCTTTTGGTTATGTGCATACGGTGACATCGGGCATCGTTAGCGCACTTTCACGAGATGTCGAGGTGAATGAGGAGCAGCAGTACAAGAATCTCATCCAGACCGATGCCAGTATCAATCCGGGCAACAGTGGAGGCCCTCTGCTGAATCTGGAAGGAGATGTAATCGGAATCAATGTTGCAATCCGTGCCGGTGCTCAACGGATCGGGTTTGCCATTCCGATCGATGATGCACGAGCCGTCATCTCGCGTTTGATCAGTGTCGAGGTCCTGGAACATTACTATCACGGGTTAAAGACACATGACAACAAGAAAGCTGACTTGAGGGAATTGGTCGTTGATGATGTTGCCAAGGGGAGCCCGGCTGAACGTGCCGGCTTCGAAAAAGGTGATATCATCATTCGAATTGGAGAGAACAAGATTCAGGATGCCGTTGATCTGGAACGCTCGTTATTGGGGCGAGGTCAGGCGGATAATATTCCCTGCATTGTGAAGCGGGGCGACACAGAGGAAGAACTTTCACTTTCGCTCGTCAAGGCAAGCGAAGTAAAGAACGTATCGGGAGTCGAGTTGCCTCCTCAATCCGAGCCAGCAGATTCTTCCGGCAATGATGCATGGAATGTCCTGGGAATGAAGTTGAAAAAGCTTCCCGAGTCCCAGAAAAGCCGTGTCGGTTCCCGTTATCGTGGTGGAATGGTCGTTCAGGCAATTCGGCCTCACAGTCCTGCATCGGCCAGCGGGATAAGACGAGGCGATATTCTGGTCGGTCTGCATGTATGGGAAACGGTCAATGAGGAAAACATCACGTATGTTCTCGATCACCCCCAGCGCAGTTCATTCAGCCCGATAAAGTTCTTCATCCTCCGCAACGGTGAAACGCTCTACGGTCATCTGAAGATTCAGACACCTTAACTTCACTCCGCTAATGGGCATTGCTTCCCGCCCAATGTGTATACGATGGCTGGTGTCGTCATGCTCCAACTGTTGTGAGAGCGTCGCTGTATGGACGGAAATATCGGGCATTACAGATGTTGAAAATTGCCACCAAATTCGTCCCTGATTCAGCCGATTTTTTGCGGGCATGGATCGCTGGATTTCGATATGCGGAATTCTGGCTCAGTGCCGAGTTGTTGCAGGATGTGACACGTATCGCCAAAACGGCCAGGAAATACCCGTTGGAATATGTGCCGCATTTCCCAAACAAGAAAAACGACATCCGCTCTGTCAAAAACGCAATAAAGCTGTATCAAGAACTAAACTGTCAGGCAATGGTGATTCATCAACCGATGTTCGATGAGTGGAAAGATGAATTTGCGTCGCGCAGCCCGTCGATTCGACTCGCTGTTGAAAACCACCAGTTAAATGAAAAAGAGTTTTGGCAGTGGGCAGAAAATAATCCCGGCTTGAATCTTGATGTTGAACATCTCTGGAAGTTCACGCTAAAAGATTGCCCACTGGATCGGATACTGAAATTTTTCAACAAATTTCTGGATCGTTTTGCAGACAAGCTCTATCACATCCATCTCCCGGGCTATCTTCCCGGTGAGAAGGAACATCGGCCAATGTATTGCAGTCGAGAATTCGTATTCGGCGTCTGGGAACTACTGGAAAATATTGAGTACCACGGTCTGGTTGTCAGTGAAATCAACGCCGAATATCAAACCGAACACGATTTGCGCATGGATGTCCTACTGTTTGAACTCTGGTGGCAAACCCACTGTTGCAAATCAGATGGGAAGAAATAAAAGCCGGGCAGATCGCATATCGCTGCCACCTCTTTCCCTATTAATCGAACCGACTCTGCTTTGTGATGAACGGTTGCAACTCGGAATGAAGTGGCCCTTCACCAAGTACTGCAAGCAGCAACAGATCTGATCCTGGCGCAGTTCGTATCTCGTACTGCAGATTATTATTTCTTTTTGTAATCGGGGGCAGGTTTTCGTCGAGACTGGGGAAAAGTCCCCCATTCAACCACGCCTATTTCATCGGCGTATTTTTGCCAGCGATAGACCAGATCCAGCATCAACTTCGGTTTTTCCGCTGCCAAATTATGCAACTCGCTGCGATCCTCTTTTAGATTGTAGAGCTCCCAGGGTTGATTTTCACTGGCAACAATTTTCCAGTCTCCCGAACGCAGCGCCCTGTTTCCTGTATGTTCCCAAAACAGGAACTCATGTGGCTTTGGCTGTTTATTGTCAAACAGTTCTGCGAAGCTCAGACCAGAGGGTGAAAGAGTCGGTTCTCCCCGATACTGCTTCGGGTACTGTGCACCGGCGACCTCCAATATCGTAGGCAGCAAATCGATCACATGTCCGACATGGTCGGTCTGCCGATTCGGATTTTTAATACCTGCCGGCCAATGGGCGATCAACGGAGTAGAAATTCCCCCCTCATATGTCCACATCTTGTGCTCCTTGAAGGGAGTATTCGAAGCGTTTGCCCAGCTCACTTCCAGGCAACGGTAGGAATCCCGTGCTCCCGGAGCAGCTCCCGGCTTGTGCCCATCACCACGAACGATGTACTCTGCGGAGGCACCATTATCCGACAAAATCAATATCAACGTATTATCCATCGCGTTCATCCGTTTGAGATGATCGACAATCCGACCAACTCCAACATCAATTCGGTATATCATCGCGGCATGAGTTGCCATCCGCGCGTCCCATTCATCTTTTTCTCTGTCATTGAGAGTATCCCATTTAAGTGCAACGGGATCCTGGGAAGAGAGCTGACAATCAAGCAATCCCATCGCTTTTTGACGAGCCAGACGCTGCCTGCGAACCTCATCCCACCCTTGACGATACTTTCCACGAAATCGAGCCACGTCTTCAGCCAGGGCGTGCAATGGGAAATGTGGCGCCGTATGCGCCAGGTAGAGGAAAAACGGGCGATCTGGGAACTCTCTGGCATGCTCTCTCAACCGTCTGAGGGCCTGATTGGTAAAAGCTGTTGTCGCATAATAGTCCGGATCTTTATTTCCCGGGCGTTCAATTCTCTGCCGATCATCGAAAAGCAGTTTCGGATTGAAAAAGTTGTCCTGCCGTAACATGAAATAGGAATGATCATACCCGCGGGCCAACGGCCAGGTTTGGTTGTGCATGGGCCCCCTGGCATTCAGATGCCATTTCCCAACGTGATAACAGCGATACCCGCGAGATTGGAGAAGTTCGGGAATCATACGAGCAGTTTGCGGAATATTCCCGGTGTACGCCCGCGGTGCGGCTGGCCCAAAATTCATCGCCATTGCGACCTGATGCTGATACCGCCCGGTCATCAAGGCAGCTCGCGTAGGCCAACAGCGGGCGGTGTTATAAAACTGGGAAAACCGTAATCCATTGCGAGCCAGGGCATCAATGTTCGGTGTTTCAATCTCCCCGCCATAACACCCCAAATCGGAAAAGCCCATATCATCCATCAGGATAAGCACGATATTGGGCGGCCCAGACGTCTCAACTGCACTCACACCCCTTGCCTGTAAAAGGAACGCCAGACATAACGCACTGGCCGCAAGGATCATGCTGGAGAACCGCGGCGATAAACGTGTTCTATTCGTTACAGTTTCTTCTCTCATTGAATCTCCAGGAACAGACCGGCGCACGCCCTCTGTCACTAACAGCGAAGGTCATCAAACCGCCGGACTGATTTCACCCCAATATCTCTTCAAGAACATGAGACGGTTCGACGCCAGTCAGTTTCATATCCAAACCTTGCACACGAACGGACAACCGCGATTCATCGATCCCGAGCATATGAAGCATCGTCGCGTGCAGATCACGAATATGAACCGGCTTCTCCACCGCGTTGTAGCCAAGTTCATCGGTGTTGCCGTATGTCGTTCCTCCCTTGATCCCCCCTCCAGCCATCCACATGGAGAATCCCTTGATGTGGTGATCACGCCCTGCCCCACCCTTACTTTGTGACATCGGCGTGCGGCCAAATTCACCGCCCCAGATAATCAGCGTATCATCAAGCATTCCCCGCTGTTTCAAATCTGTCAATAATGCCCAGGTCGGTTTATCTGTCAAACCACAACAGATATTCATGTATTTGACCAGCCCCCCATGATGATCCCACCCCCGATGATACAGGTGAATGAAACGAACGCCTCTTTCTGCCAATCGACGGGCAAGCAGGCAATTCGAAGCAAACGAACCATCTCCCGGTTTTGCACCGTACATTTCAAGGATGTGCTTCGGTTCATTGGACAAATCCACCAATTCTGGAACAGAGGACTGCATTTTGAAAGCCATTTCGTATGCGGCAATCCGCGTTTCAATTTCCGGGTTGTGCACCTTCCGCAACCGGTGTTCGTTCAACTGGCGAATGGCATCAATTACTTCGCGTTGTTGAGCATTTGTAATTCCTCCTGGCGGACGCACATAATTGACGGGATCACCGTTGGAGTTGAATTCAACCCCCTGATACCGACTAGGAAGAAAGCCTGTTCCCCACTGGCGAGAAGCGATCGGTTGAGGATTCCGACCGCCAACAGATGTCATGACGACAAAACCGGGCAGTTCATCGGTATCTACACCCAAGCCATAAGTGATCCAGGCTCCCATGGAAGGACGCCCGGAAATGGCACTGCCCGTATTCATAAAAGTGTGGGCGGGATCGTGATTGATCTGTTCGGTCTGCATCGATTTGATGACGCAAATATCGTCTGCCATTTTTTGATGCCAAGGCATGAAATCACTGATCAACGTCCCACTTTTCCCGGAAGCCCGAAATTTGGTCAAATGCCCCTGAACTTTCAGTTCCTTGCCCTGTAGCTGCGCAATAGGTTGGCCAGCCGTGAATGATTCCGGCATCGGTTTGCCGTCCAGTTCATTCAGCTTCGGTTTATAGTCGAAAGTTTCCAGATGCGATGGGCCACCCGCCATGCAAAGAAAGATGACACGTTTGACGCGAGGTGGGAAATGCGGCAGACCGGGTAGTCCGGGAATCCTTCCTGTGTTTGCGTTGGCCTGTGCCGACTGTTGTTGCTGCATTAAGGAATAGAGCGCCGCTGCGCCGAAGCCCAAACCGCTACGGGTTAAAAATGTGCGGCGTTTCAACATCATTTCCATATCATTCCAGGATTTCATGGCTCTAATTCCGGGTTGTCGTTTCGTTGAGATTCAGCAAAATGCGAGCGAGTTGTGTCCATGTTGCCAATTCAGTCTGCCCAAGTTCTTTGGGAACCGGTGAAATGCCCACCGTTTGCAACTTTTTCGCCTGTTCAGGATGATTCCTGTAATATTCGAACTGTCTTTCATAATTCCGTCTGAACAGTTTTTTTTCGAAGCGGTCGGGACTGCGTGAAAGAGCGACCCGGAAGGCAAAATCGAGCCTCGCATCGAAGTCTTCACCAGCCTCAGTCATAATTCGGGAAGCGAAAGCCCGGGCGGCTTCAAGAAAGGTGGGATCATTCAGCAACACCAGAGCGGCCAGCGGGGTATTGGAGCGGGGACGCTGGGCCGTACATTCTTCCCGAGAGGGAGCATCAAACGCCTTGAGCATTGGATGGAGAAACTGCCTTTGCCAGTGCACGTAAACGCCTCGACGCCACTGGCGACTGTCCTGGTCGTGATGATAGACCCGCTTGGGAAAATTCAAATGCCGATAGTAACCGGTCGGCTGATAGGGACGGATACTGGGACCTCCCACATCTTCAACCAATAACCCGCTAATTGCCAGCGCATTATCCCGAATCGACTCTGCTGGTAAACGATAACGCGATTGTCGGGCATACCACATATTCTGAGGATCAAGTTTTCGAACTTCCTCACTCACCAGGGACTGCTGTTGATAGGCCTGACTGGAAACCAACAGACGTATCATCTGTTTGACATCCCAACCGGAATCAACAAATTCAATTGCCAGTCGGTCCAACAATTCAGGATGAGTAGGAGGGGTGCCTTGTCCTCCAAAATCAGCCAGATCCGCCAGTCCTCTGCCAAACATCAGGTACCATAAACGGTTCATCAAGACTCTTGCGGTCAACAGCCCCGCCCCTTGTTTTGCATCAACAAGCCAATTTGCCAAGTCAAGTCGCGTGGGACGGCGCTCTCCCGTTTCCAATTTCCCCATAAAAGCTGGAATGGCGGGAGAAACAATTTCTCCCGATTCATCAAGCCAGTTACCGCGTGGAAGAACCCGAATGATTCGAGGCTTGATCGCAACAGAGATCATCGATTTGCGCTGCTTTTTGAGCAGTGCATCGCTTTTTGACTTCAGGGATTTGATTTGCTTCGATAGTGCGTCCTTGAGGTGATCCGACTTTGACCGCTGTTGCGGCTTTCCTTTGTTCGATAGCTTTTCATCAGAATTTGGCAAAGCTCCCGTTTTTGTCGGTGCTGCCGATTGCTGAGCGGCCATTTCTTCGTGCTTGTGCAACTGTCGATTCAGCTCCGCCAATTTTTCCTGCATCCTTTGATACTGCTTCCTGTCTTCCGGATTCCAGACAGCCAACTCCGGGGGGCGATTGGTTGGTAGCGAATTTCCCCCGACTTTGAAATGTTGTGCCTCATCCAGATCAGCAAAGAACGCCTGCATGGAGTAGAAATCTTTCATCGTGTACGGATCGTATTTATGATTGTGGCACTGAGCGCATCCCAGCGTTGCTCCCATCCAGACGGCAGAGAGGTTTCTCATTCGATCCGCAGCGTATATTGCGAGGTATTCCTTCGGCTGCAAACCGCCCTCGTGTGTTGTTTGCAGAACGCGGTTGTAGCCGGAAGCGATTTTCTGCTGAATGGTTGGATTCGGCAACAGATCACCTGCCAGTTGCTCCCGGGTGAATTGATCGAATTTCATATTGCTGTTGAAAGCGTTGATCACCCAATCGCGATAGGGGGAGATATTGTGATCCTGATCTCCATGGTAGCCAACCGTATCTGCGTAGCGAACCAGGTCCAGCCAGTACGCGGCCATTTGTTCACCAAAATGACTGGACCCCAACAGACGATTATAAAGTTTCTCATACGCATCGTCAGAAGAATCCGCCAAAAAGGCATCCACATCTGCAGGAGTGGGCGGTAAACCGATCAAATCGAAATAGAGCCGACGAATCAATGTAACCCGATCAGCTTTCGGCGAAGGATGTAAATCGTGCTCTCGCATTTTTGCATAAAGGAACCGATCAATGAAGTTCCGGTTCCAATCAGGCATCTCCGCTCGCGGCGGCTCCTTTCTGACCGGTCGTACATAAGCCCAGTGTTTTGCCCAAATGGCACCGGAATCAATCCAGCGTTTCAACAGTCCAATTTCTTCTGAAGAAAGAGGCTTTCCCAGTTCGGGAGGGGGCATTTTGAGATCGGGATCATCCGTAAGAATACGTTTGAGCAACTCGCTTGAGCCAGAATCCCCCGGTTTGATCACCGCGTAACCGTCCCGATCCCGCTTGGCAGATTCTTCACTGAGCAGATTCAGGTCTGCTTCACGTTCATTCTCGTCTGGACCATGGCAAGCCATGCACTTATTGGCAAGAACGGGACGAATATCCCGGTTGAAGTCCACCTCACCAACAGCTTCCGGTTTTCCACAATAACCCTGAAAGGGTGTCAACAACAAGATCATGGCGCCAATCGTGGAAGCCGGGCAAGGAAGTGGCGGGGAGATGCTCGTCAGAAAACCGTTCCGCATAACCGTAACCCTTGACTGGTGGTCGTAAAACGAAGAGGGGAACGAAAAATCGCTCGTTAATCTCCTCGGTACATTATTCTGCCAGCCTGCCGGTAATGCAAGTTCCAGACTAGCCCCGGACACGGCACGGGCCAGACATCAGCTTATCCCGATGTTATACGTTCTGCGGGTGACAATATACACGCAGGTGACAATACAGTCGTTAGAACAATCGTTGGACTGCGGGACAAAGCCGTTTCCTTTACATCCCGAGACAGTGGTGGTAGCATGCCCAGTCTCGGACATCACGCAATTCAATCGGGTTATTGCCGGTTACGTTTGTCTCCGAATGTTCAGGCTCCCTATTTTCCTGCCGGTTGGTTAATTCCCGGTTTTTGACCACTAAAACGGACATCAAGGCGGCAGAAACGCCTTTTTTATGGAGGCTTCTGTTTTCATAGCATCAGGCACCGGAGCAAGCTGCATGCAGCACTGAACAAAAGAGTCTACCCTGCATTTCCGTCAATGCAAATTACGTGATTCAGTATCATATTATCGTAGTAACGCCTCCCTTCTTAATCATAATTTAATAAAAACAGATTCAAATTCGCCCGCCAGGTTCATCAAACTGTTGACCGGATATTTCGTAGTGAAAATCACGTCCTTTGGCAAATTTGAATGCACAATACACCACATGAACAGCCGAAATAAAATCGCGTTTGCTTTTCTGTTTGTCTGCCTGTTATTGCTCTCTTTTCCGGCCTCGGGAAAGCTGATGGCTGGCGAAACAACATCTCCAGCATCGAATACCGCTGATACTGCTAAATCCGCTGAGAAGGCTTCCGCCGCCGAGACGGAAGCTCCGTCCTCTGAACAGGAGACATCAGACCGGAAAATTCTCAAGCTGATTCCAGATATCAAATTCCTGCAGGGTTCCCCCAAGATCACGATCGACCTGATCGATTTGTTCTCTGACGCCGGGATTTTGAAAGATGGTGAGACGCTTGAGTTTTCCGTTATTTTCAACAAAAAAAAGAAGGTCGTAGAAGCAACAATCAGACAGGGAACCCAGCTGGAACTGGAAAGCAAGAAGCTCGGTAAAACTGAAATCATTATCGAGGCCCAGAATGACACTCAGCGCATTCACTCGAAATTCCATTGTGAAGTCTGGCAGCCGGATTACTGGAAACTCATCCTGACGGTTATCGGTGGCTTGGGAATTTTCCTGCTGGGGATGAAGTTTCTCTCCGAAGGCCTGCAGTCCTTCGCCGGAAACAGTCTGCGACGAATGATCAGCACCGTCACGAACAATCGATTGATGGCTGTCGGCATTGGGACGTTGGTCACCACATTCGTGCAATCCAGTTCCATTACAACAGTGATGGTTGTCGGTCTTGTCAACAGCGGGTTCATGACATTGACACAAAGCATTGGTGTGATCATGGGAGCTAACATTGGCACCACGATTACCGGCTGGATTCTTGTCCTGAAGATAGGAAAATATGGACTCCCCATTGCAGGTGTCGCTGCCTTTGCCTACCTCTTTTCAAGAAAAGAGCGGTTACGTTATTTCTCCATGGCAATCATGGGCCTGGGGATGGTTTTCCTCGGACTGGAATTGATGAAGGACGGTTTTTCCATCATCAAGGTGCTCCCCGAGTTTGAGGCCTGGTTTGAAAAATTTGATGCATCCAACTACCTGGGAGTTTTGCAGTGTGCAACCGTAGGATGCGTTTTGACCTTTATCGTTCAATCATCTTCTGCAACGCTCGGCATTACGATCGGTCTGGCACAAATCGGCGTGATACCGTTTGAAACAGCCGCTGCGCTGGTCATGGGGGAAAATATCGGAACAACAATAACGGCCTGGCTGGCGTCGTTCGGAACCAATACGAACGCCAAGCGTGCAGCTTATTTTCATGTCATCTTCAATATCATTGGCGTGTTGTGGATCACCGCCATTTTTCAATCGTACCTTGCACTAATCCATTATATCACGCTCGGAGATGCCGCAGGTGAGATCACTCTCTCGACAATGACTCCGGCAATTGCGACAACACACACCCTGTTCAATGTCACCAACACATTGCTTTTCATGCCCTTTACCCGTTACTTTGCCAGGTTGCTGGTGCGACTGGTTCCCGAGAAAAGCGAGCCAAAAGAAGAAAAACACCTGACCGCGCTGGATGTTGTCATGCTGGAAACTCCCGTGATTGCGGTCGAACAGGTGCGTCTTGAAATACTGGCGATGGCCGATGGATGCAATAAAATGATGGGCTGCCTGAAAAGGATATTGACTGAAAAACAGGCCGACGAGACATTGATGCAGGAAGTGCTGGATCTGGAAAATCACCTGGACCAATCTCAGGCTGAAATTGTCGAATTTGTCTCCACCCTGCTCTCGGCACATGTCCCACACGATCTCACGGACGAAATTCGTAGCCAGTTGCGTATGACCGATGAGTACGAATCGGTCAGCGACAGTATCGCGACTGTAGTAAAATCGTATCGGAAGCTCAGACGGCGAGGATTGAAATTCCCGGAAGAGGAGTACGCCAGTATCCTTGAACTGCACGAAATGCTGACACAGTATCTCGCTACTGTGACCGACGGCTACCGCGAGCATAAACAGGACGTTCTTTCCTATGCTCGTCCGCAAGGAATTGTCATTACCAAGCACATTAAAAAACTGGGTAACGAGATTATCGACAAAGCTCTGGTTGCCGGTCCCAATGAACGTCTGGATGCCCGGATTGTTTCGGCGTATAATCGGCAGATTACGGCGTATCGCCGTATCAGGGCACACGTGCTGAACATCGCAGAAGCGATCGACGGAGAAAAATAGCCGTTTGTTTGATACAGCCTACCGCTGCTCTGCCCTTGAGCTTCTCCGAACGCAGAGGGGAGACACCATCGGTCACTTTATCAACAGGAGGATCAGTAGCAACCTGGCATCGGAACATAAAAGTATGTCGGTTAGTTCAATTTCCACATTCTTTTCCGGAAAGAAATCGAGTGACTTTTTGAAAGCAAATTGACTGCTCACTCCGGAACCTCCTTGTGAAATTTATCATTTTGTTACCATACGCACTACATACGCAGAAAGGCTTCATTTCGTTGGGGCTGACAAATTCCGGGCCTGGTCGTGATGGCAAATCGGCGAGGAACTGGCCCGGTGACGACTACGTCAGGCCAGGTTCATGAAAACGGGAATGCAGATGGCACAGCGCAATCGCGAGAGCATCTGCAACATCGTGTGGTCGTGGAACTTCGCTTAAACCGAGTTCTGTTTTGATAACCGATTGCATCTGTTCCTTGCTGGCCCGACCGTGTCCGGTCAGTAATTTTTTGATTTCAGTTGGCCGGTAATGCACTACCTGCAGGTTCTGATCACGGGCCACATACAGGAGCGCCCCGCGCAAATGAGCCAGCAGGATAGCACTTTTCGGGTTTTTCCCCAGTGAAAAAACCTGCTCAATCACCATCACTTCTGGCGACCACTCGTTGATGAGGTCGCGCACCTCGCTGGCGATTTCGTGAAGCCGATCTGCAAGCGGCTGCCCAGCTCTGGTTGCAATCACGCCTCCTTCATCGAGAACAATTTTTCCATTCTCTGAGTGAAGCAAACCGTAACCGGTTCTGGTCAATCCAGGATCAATTCCCAAAATTCGTTGCACGTGTTCTTCTTTGACTCCCCTGGTGCTTGAGATGCGCCAATGCGACCAGTTCTTTTCACGGTTTGGCAATCAGCACCACCGCAGTGGCTGAAATCGCTTCAGCTCGGCCAATCGGGCCAACTTTCTCACCTGTCTTGGCTTTAATGTTGACTCGTTGCGGTTCAACTTGCAATACCCGAGCAATGTTATCGCGAATTGTAATTTTATGATGGGAAAGTTTAGGTTGTTGGGCAAAAACCGTGCAGTCCAAATTGATGATTTGCCAACTTTCCCGATGAATCCGCTCCAAGGCAGCAGCAAGGAAGAATTCAGAATTGACGTCCCGGTTCGCTTCTTCGGTATCAGGGAATAACTCGCCGATATCCCCCTGCCCAACGGCACCGAGTAGTGCATCGGTAATTGCGTGAAACAGCACATCTGCATCGCTGTGCCCAATCGGACCAAACGGATGCGGAATTTCAATCCCCCCTAGAATAAATTTGCGATTGGGAACAAGCCGATGCGTATCGTGCCCTTCACCGATCCTCAAATTGAACTCCACAACGCCCCCTTTACCTGTCCCCATGAACAGACCTTGCACTATTTTACGAAATGAATTCTATGTTCTGCGGTTGCATCTAACAACCAGTAGAGCAGAGGGGAGGCGTTTTGCACAAAACTGGCTTTTATCCCATAAACCTGTTTTTTGTGAGGCAAATTACGGACAGAAGGAGGGGGCCGACCGATAATAGTTCGCATAGGAACTATTTGGCGACTGACTCGATTTTGAGCTTAACCAGCCACTGGGCCAGTCCTATAATACCCGGCGAGGCAAACGCCCGTTTTGCTGGTTGGATCAGGTTGCAGCCGTTACACTGGGCAATTTGTGGTAGAAATGCTTGCAGCACCAAGCATCACGTAAGTAGTAGGACTCAAACAGGGGGTTTCTGTTCGATGAACGGAATTGATCGATCTCGTAATGCAACTTTGTTTCTTCTCGCTCTGACAGCAGTTGTATGCTTGGGGACTGATCGGGTTGCAGCGCAACCGGCGAATCCGCTTGATGGTTTCGGTTTGTCGGGCTTGGGCGAGGAAAAATCGAGCGAACCGAAGGTGATAATGCGACTCGTTCCTGAACAAGCTGCCGTGGGGGAGATTGTCACTGCAGAGATCACAATCCAGCTTGGTAAGGACTCCTACGTCTATTCCCAGAATCCGAATGTCGGAGCGGAAACCAAAATTGACATTACGGAAACGATTGGCCTTGATCCGATTGATGCAAAATTCGTCCCCTCCCAAAAGCCGAAGACGGTCATTGAACCGCTATTCAATAATGCCAAGCTCGAAAAATTTTATGGCGGTGTCACCTGGAAACGGGCTTATCGCGTTACCGGAAACGGAACCCCCAAGCTGAAAGGGAAACTGAAATACCAGGTATGTGACGCAAACAGTTGTAATCCGTTTGAAAAACCGATTGCCATTGTCGGCCAACTCGGAAAGCCAAAAACGAAATCGAAACAGCCGACCTTGAAAATGATTTTGGGCGATAAATCGAAACAAACACCGATCGCCTCAGCAACAAGCGAACCTGCTTCAACAACAATGCCTCCCCTGCAAGGTGTTCTGTTGGCTCATACAAAAATTCCCACTGACGATTTACTCGGCCAGAACGAAAAAGTCCATTTTGATATCCAACTACTTGAAACCGGTTCGAGTGATGCTTCTGGCAAGATCGTCGCGGTTGTCATTACTGCAAAACTGGAAAACGGTTGGCACATTTACGCCCAAACACAGGATCCGGCCATGTCCGGCTTGCCAACAATCATCAAAGTGGAAAGCAGCTCGGGATTAACCCCGATTGATCCCGGATTTCTGCCCACCAAAGCACCGGAAGTTACCCATCCGCTGAAAGATATCACGCACATCATCTTTCATGATGTTGTCATCTGGCAACGGCGTTTCCGAATGAATACTGAGGAGTTCACGGGCAATATCAGCGGTTCAATTCGCTACCAGTTGTGCGATGCCGGCAGTTGTTTGCCTCCCAAGACCATCGAATTCACCTTGGGGAATGAGAATGCGTCTGCACAAAATATGAACGCAACAGACAATAACACAACGCTACCTCAAGCAAACGCTCTGATTGATAGCATTGATGACGCTGATGGCACTAATGAAGACGGTATTGATGGCGAAACGGCCTCTTCCGAACAGTTATCGCCTGTCCCCGTTGAAGAAAGCAGCGACATCACTTCGGACGGGTTAGTCCCCTTTTTGATTACCGGCGTGATTTTCGGATACCTCGCCTTGTTGACTCCGTGCGTGTTTCCAATGATTCCGATTACCGTCAGTTTCTTTTTGAAGCAGGCCGAGAAAGAACATCATAACGCGATCGGCATGGCTACCCTTTATTGTCTGGGAATTATCGGAACATTTACCGTAATCGGTTTGGTTGTTTCGATATTCTTCGGTGGTTCCGGTATGACCGAAGCGGCGAATTTACCCTGGTTGAACATTTTTATTGCAGCGGTTCTCGTTTTCTTCGGGATGAACATGCTCGGAATGTTCGAAATTCAAATCCCCTCCTGGATGCTGAGTTGGTCTTCTTCAAAGGAACAACAGGGCGGTGTTCTGGGTGTTCTGTTTATGTCACTCACCTTTACGCTGGTCTCTTTCACCTGCACGTTTGCTTTCGTCGGTACTCTTTTGCCGATGGCTGCCCAAGGGGATTATTACTGGCCAATTCTCGGCATGCTCGCCTTTTCGACGGCGTTCGCCTCTCCGTTTTTCTTCCTGGCACTCTTCCCAAGTTTTCTCAAAAAAATGCCTCAAAGCGGCGGTTGGATGAACCGGGTTAAAGTGACCATGGGGCTGATCGAAATCGGAGCGGCATTCAAATTTTTGAGTGTGGCTGATATCGGTTGGTTCTCCGTTCCATATCTGTTTGACTATGCGTTGGTGATGACTTCCTGGATGGTAATTTGCATCGTGGCGGGAATTTATCTGCTCGGCTTTTTCAGATTGCCGCACGATACCGCAGCGGATTCTATTGGTGTGCTTCAACTTAGTTTTGCGATGACTTTTCTCGGTTTCGCCGCGTATTTGGCAACGGGAATTTTTGGTGCCCATCCTCCAGAAGGAGCCGTCTGGCAACAGATAGCCGCATTCGCCCCACCAACATTTAAAACAGGAGAAGATGCTGATCTTGGCCCGACGCTTGAACATGATGGCCTGCTCTATGCACTTGATGTGGAGCAGGCCATCAATTACGCCGATGCAAAGAAGCAGCCACTCTTTTTCGATTTTACCGGAGTGAACTGCGTGAACTGCCGATTCATGGAAATCAATGTTCTATCTCAAAAAGAAAACCGGGAACTGTTGGAAAAGTTTGTTCGCGTCCAACTTTACATCGATACGATCCCTGCGATGAGCGACAAAGAAAGAATTGAAAAACTGCTCGTAAAGAATCGAACCCTGCAATCGGAGTGGTTCAAATCTGTTTCGATGCCTGCGTATGCAATTGTCAGCCCGGACGGCAAGAAGATCCTGAGCAGCTACAAGGGAAAGGAACGAAACTCCGGCGAATTCACCCGCTTTCTGAAAGCAGGGCTGGCAGAATGGCAACGCGAAAAAGTGGCGATGAATTCCGGCGCGTTCTCCCGGTAAACCAGGGTGAAGCATCGAGGCTGAAATGAGTCAGACACGGTTTGGCCTGCTCCAGTGTATTTGGGCAATCCATAGACTGCCGTCGCTGCCGTACTTGTTATTGACGGGTATCACATAGTTGGGCCCCCATGTCTGCATCCATTCTGCCACCGTCACCCAACTTTCTTGTGGGTTGATATAGGTGGTACCGAAATTACCCAGACGGGCGCCGCGCTGCGGAACCAGAATTTGCTCGCTCTTGCGCAAAACGCACAACCGTTTCGGATCAACCTGTGCCATAAACAACGGGGCGCGATGCCGAAACACGTGATCGTTTTTCGCCCCCCGACGGGTATAAACCAGATATAACGCATCGCTGTGCGTGACCCAATGCTGCTGCGTGTTGTAACTGCCGAGCGGTTCGCCGTTATCGAACGTCCACGGCTTCGGCTCTGTAAAATGAAGGCCGTCTTTACTTGTTGCGATGTAACCTCGTTTATCGTGGCGGATCGTCAGGAAGTAGTTGCCCTGAAATTTCGTCAAGGATGGTTCACCAATGCCCCGTGTTTTATCTTTCACAGCAAGAACATTTCCCTGCTGCTCGTACGTCAATTTTTTTCTGTCGAACTGACACCGTAATACGGTCACCCGTGAATTCCCGCCCGCTGGCTCGAAGTAGATCGGCAGTAAAATGGAACCATCCGGTTCATCGTACCGCTGCACGCACCCTGCCCCCGCATTGTAGAATTCCTCCCGATTGGGCATTTGCAGTTTTTCCCAGGCTGCCCACCGGTTCGATTTTGCATCATAGACAGAATATGAAGTGTGACGAGGACGCGGGCTTTTCACTTTCCAGTCGGGCGTATAAACAACGGTGTGACCGGTTCCGAGAAGTTCGCCTGTTTTCCGATGCCAAGCGGGCCAGAAATCACTGACGGCCACGGGGCGTTTCTGTCCCTCGATATTTTCAAAGCGCGGAGCCAATGTTTTTATCTCGGTCGGTTTGCTCCACGTTTTGCCGAGATCATCCGTGATCATCCCGAACAGTCCCTCGAAAACATCACTCCCCGAAACCGTCAGCGAGTTCATTGTCAGAACCACTCGGGGAAGGCCTCCATTTCCCGCACCAGGAACTA
>JALTOP010000127.1 GCA_027000105.1 Planctomycetaceae bacterium
TTCCTGACGGGAGTCGAAATTCCAGGCGACTTTTCCCTGTCTGTTGATGACCCAGACAGACGGAATATATTCGGCGTGAAAAGCCGTCAGCGTATTTTTGGCTCCGTAAGCATTGGGCCAGGTGATGCCGAACTCCTTCATGAAAGCCTTGATCGCCGGGAGTGAACTTTCGTCTTCGACAGTCATGCCGATAAAAACAACATCATCCCGATCGGCAAATTTCTTCCATGTCTCGACCAGATGTGGTGCTTCTTCCCGACAAGGTAGACACCAGGTTGCCCACGCATCGATCACAACAACTTTTCCTGACAGGTCGCCGGGCGTTTTATCATCGACCCAACCTGCGACATCAATTTTCGGAGCCACACTGCCGACAGCCAACCCGCCGCGTGAGGGCCCGGTGCGCAAAAGACTCTCTCCATTTCCATCATCAACATTTTTTTGCACAAACAGATAGAACGCCGCAGCCAACAGAACAACCAGCACGAATACCGTCGTAAAGTTACCCGCCGAGGAAGATTTTTTTTCAGATTTTGGGGGAGGAGCAGACATATTTCCAGGATTACTTTCGCATGAAAATCATGAGATGCTGCCGAGGCAGTTTTTCAATTGTTTCAACATGCTTCAACGAAAAAGCAGGCTGAGTCATCTCCTTGATAGATTGTTTTTCAGACATTTTATGAAGCAGCTTGATCGGTACCCGTGGATCTTCCATACGGTATTCCACCAACGCGATTCTTCCGCCCGGTTTGAGGGCCCGGGAGATATTCAGAATCATTTCATAGGGAAATTCAAATTCATGATAGACATCGACCATCAAAACGAGGTCGACGCTATTCGGTTTGAGCTTGGGACTATTGGCCTCCCCCAGGTGCAACTCAACATTCTTGATACCGGTTCTGGAGAGCCTGTTCTGTAACCGAACCAACATTTCCTTTTGGATATCAACGGCGATCACCTTGCCCCCCGGTGCCACCAACGGAGCCATTTGCAGGGTAAGAACTCCTGAACCAGCTCCGATATCCGCCACGATCATTCCGGGTTTGAGATCAAGAAGCTTTATCAACAGGGATAACTTCTCTTCTTTTTCTCTCTCAGGACGTTCAAGCCAGATAGCCGCCGGGTGCCCCATAACATGAGCAATTTCCCGTCCCATGTAAAACTTGCCGATACCATTGCGGTCATGTTCTGCCCGAAATTCATACCGACTGTTTTCGGCCTGGCCACTTTTCGATTCCGTTTTTTCCCCGGTTTTCGATTCAGCAAACGACGGCTGTTGAACACCGGCAAATCCAAAACAGAAGGCAGAACAGAGCAACAGAAAAAGAAGTCTCGTGCGCTGCGTTCTTTTCCGGTTTTGCATCACAACAGTTCCCTGCCCTTTTTAAGTGAGATTGATTGTTACAGGTACGACGCAAAGACGATTGGTGTCCGATCGATACGCCTTCCATAAGCCGAAATTCTGTTCGTGCCATCGTGAAGTCCGTTCATACCGTCTTGCAACCAAGCGTCTTTGCTGCGCTGTACCGTACAGCAATGGCG
>JALTOP010000128.1 GCA_027000105.1 Planctomycetaceae bacterium
GTATCACCTGGCCCAATGCTTACGGAGCCAAAAATACGCTGACGGCTTTTCACGCCGAATATATTCCGTCTGTCTGGGTCATCAACAGACAGGGAAAAGTCGCCTGGAATTTCGACTCCCGTCAGGAATTGACCGATGCAATTCTGGAAGCATTGGATAATTGAACGATGATTAAACGATGATTGAACACAGAAACGATCGCTCAAATCCGATGGAAAGAAGAAATCGCATCATTACTGAGGTGGTGATTGAAACCAGGAAGGTAGAGCAGGGGGATCGTCGTCAAGATGATGCTTCAGGCCGAGACGCAATTTATCGCCATCGATTTTATCAATCTTTTCGATGAAATCTCGAAACAGGGCATGGACACGGGGCAAATCTTCTGCCCGGACTTTGTCGATGGTATCCAGAGGATCGAACAGGTAAAGTGGCCCGCTGATGTGGCAGACTGACGGAATACCGGCTGTGAAAAACGGTGCGCTGTCGCATGGTGGTTCCGGGCCAAACAGATAGGGGTCAACTGCCATAAAGCGTTCCAGACCCTGACATTCGGCTCCCTGTTTCAAGAGGGAGACCATTTCGGAATTGTTTTCCATGAAAAGAATTCGTACTTCCGGCAAGCCTGTCAATTGATAACCGCCGTGGCCGTCTGGCTCCGCTTCTTGTGCGATATGTTCAATTCCGATTGCTGCAACGGTTTTGCGCAGTAATCCATTGCGGTGCTTCTCGACAAATACACGATTGCCAATTCCTCCGTGAAAGTGGCCGGAAGAAGCGACAAATACCAGATTGCGTTCAAGTTTCTCCGCTCTTTGAGCAAAATATTGAGCCAGTGAGAGAATGACGGATAATCCCGAGGCATCTTCCACGGCGCTGGCAAATGGGGCGTCGTGATGACAGGTGAGGATAATCGATTCCTCACCGGTTCCCGGCACGGTCGCAACAACATTGTGAGATTCGACGGGGGTCGTCGTTCCGATGCTTTTCAGGATCAGGGGATCCCCACGTTTTGAAAGTTCGACGACTCTGGTTCCCGATTCTCTTCCCACCCAGATCGCTGGCAGATTTTTCAAATGACCATCGTAAGGAACGTAGTGTTGCGCTCCATCGATGGGAGAATCTGCCAGAATTCCGACCAGACCGACGGCTCCGCGTTTGTGGACTTCATAGTACGCGGGAAAATTGGTGATCAGCCAATTGGCGCAATGCAGGGAACCATCCGGGATGCTCTGTTTCGGGTCATTGATGAAATGGGCATTCTCGGATAGGGCAGATGCGGAAAGATCGCCAAAGCGGAGATTCATCACCGCTATTTTTCCTTCCAGTTCCTGCTTCCCGATTTCTTCTGCACTACCCGTACCGATGAAAACGGATTCTGCCTCGATTCCTTCTTCAGGTGTCCACGCGGTATAAGGAACCGAAAAACAGGGAATCTGTTGATGCGATTCAGCAACGAGAAGTTCCGATTGATCCAGGTTCCAATAATTGACATCAACAGGTTCAAAATGAATATCACATAAGCCAAATTCCTGAAATTGAT
>JALTOP010000129.1:0-10894 GCA_027000105.1 Planctomycetaceae bacterium
GCCATCGGCTCAATTTGCTCTGATTGATTGCTTTGATCAATTGGCGATCTTCATCGCTGAACATCGAGCGGACGTGAACCTGATTCCGTCCATTCTTCTTGGAATCGTACATCGCCTCGTCGGCTTGCTGGATGACCCGTTCTGCGTAATTGTTGTCGATGCGTCCAGGCAATGTGATGGCAGCTCCGAAGCTGGCCGTGACAGGAACGGGTGTTGTTTCGCAGTAGAATTCTCCCGCTTCCAAAGCGGCCCGGATTCGTTCAGCCAGTTTTTCGATCCCTTTTTCCGTGGGATTGCTGACCAGAATGACGAATTCTTCGCCACCATACCGCGCGAGAATATCGGTTGAACGCAAGTTTCTCGCGATCAGGGCCGCGGCCCGCTTGAGAACCTCATCGCCAAACTGATGTCCGTAAGTGTCATTGAGTGATTTGAATTTATCGATATCGGCAAAGATGACCCCGAACGGAAGGCAGCGATCACAAGCGACGTGAATCGCCTCCGCAACGGCCTCATCAAAATAAGCGCGGTTGTAGATTCCGGTTAAAGGATCACGTGTCGCTTTTTTTTGCAGCTCGAGGTTTTGCGACTCGAGCCTTTCTTTTTCCGCTCTGATTTTTTCCTGTTCTTCGCTCAACTGCTGATTGGCCAGTTGCGATCTCATCGTGAGCTGAAGGAGTTGCTGATTCGCCTGAGCCATCAGGTCGCCCGGATCGCCGATGTCGCTCATATCGACAGAAAACAGATCTCCCGCTTCTTCGATGCGGCCATTCAGGCCTTCCAGAAAGGCATCAACAGCGGCTTCATCCATGTTGAAGAATCGATCCGCCAAAAAGCGGGTGCGTTTCAGTGCCAGGCCGCTGACTGAAGAGAGATAGTAGTCTCCCACCGCATTGGAGAACACCATGGCGGCAGCGAGCGTATCTTTTTCTGGATCGATTTCATTCACGAGGGTCTCTTCGTCCGCGTGCTGAAGTCTGACTCCTTTCATCAAGGCGTCTGGCAATCCCCAGGATTCCATCAATCTGGATGAAACGTACGCATGATCGAGGCCCAGGAATTCTTTTTCGGTATCGACCAATTCCCTTTCCTGCGATTCAGCGGTCATCAAGGCGGGGAAGTAGTCACGGGGAACCGCTTTGAGCAGCGCCAATCTGCCAATATCCATGAGCATACCGGCCAGAAAGAACTCGCATTCCAATCCTTTGGCGCATCTACTGCCCAGTGTTTCTCCGGCGACGGCATGAATGATCGACTGTTTCCAGTAGGCTTTGTAATACGGCTGCAATGGGCCGGTGTTGACGGAGTCGCTTGCCAGGGAGAAGCTGAGAGCCAGTGATGTGACAACTGTTGTTCCGAGCAGAGGAACCGCTTTGTCGATCGAAGTGATCTGTGACGTAAAACCGAAAAAGGAGGAGTTGGTTGATTTCAGAATCTTTCCGCAAATAGCCGGATCGGTTTTAACCAGTTCCACGATCTCGGATATTTCGGTTTCCGGATTTTTGGAAAGTTCTAGTAAACGAATCGCCACACCGGGCAGCGTGGGGAGTTGGGTCGATTTCCATATTTTTTCAGCGTCGAACATTTATTAAAGCCTCGTGCCGGATCAGATGCCCTCGAATTAAATGACCAGGTTACCAATGGAATGATGCAAAAAGCAGACATTCGGTGATATACCCTAGGTCAAAATCAGACGTGGCAGCCGACCCATTTTTCGAGTTTGTCCTTCAACGCATCCGGCGTGAATGGTTTTACCAGATAATCCGATACGCCGGCCTGCACAGCCAGAATGACACGTGCTTTTTCCGCTTCCGTTGTGATCATGATAACCGGAACCTGGGTATTGCCCTTGCGTATTTCTTTCAGGAATTCCAGACCGTCCATGTTGGGCATATTCCAGTCTGTGAAGACGACGTCGTAATTGTTGGCCCGAAACAGGGCCAACCCCTTGACTCCATCTTCACCTTCGTCGATATCGTTGATACCGAGTTTGTTCAAGCATCGCTTCTGGATGGTCCGCATTGTTCCAGAATCGTCGACAATCAGAACTTTCATTGTTTACCGTACCCTTTCAATTACAACTCTCGATTTGTCTTGAAGCATCCCTGAGCGCTTCTTGTACCGCATGCAGTGTTTATGCGGTTGTTTTCTTGTGCCCTTGCAGGGCCTGATCTGGAATTCTGCCCCAATCGGGTCTCAATCCCGAAATCCGAATTCGATTGTGAATGGCCCAATTTCCGACTCAAAGTGAATGCACATGGGAGTCGTCACTTCGGGCGGATAAAGAACTTCATGATTTTCGCCCAGAACCATGTTGGGAATACTTAAAGTCAGGTTCAAATGAGCCAGATCCGCTTTGGCCGACCCGGCAATCATGTTCGCAATTTCTCCGACTGCATCGCACACCTCGGAAGTAATTTCGTCGGCCTGCTCAAAGACAAGGCGACTCAGTATTTCCAGTGCGGCTTCATTGGAAACACTGAAAATAATCGTCCCACTCATTTTCCCGGTTAATCCGACAATCGCGCTGAGTGGATATTTGGGAGAATGTCCGCTTTTGACTTCCAGACTGATCCGTTTGGGGGAACAGTTCAGCATCGATTCAAAAGTTCGGATCACCGAGGTGATGATGGGATTGACGAGTGAGGTTGTCGATTCTGCTTTTTCCCGGATGGCAGTTTTCATTGTGTCTTGTCTACCTATGTTGCAAATGATTGTTTTAATTGATGCCCAGCACGATATTTTCAATGAGGCTCAAAACCATGATCAACGCTCAAAATGAATCGGTCGTACTGGCCCGGCCGATATTCGCCCAGTTTGTAATCTGTACCGAAGAATGTCCCAATCGCCATTCAGGGGCACTAACACCAATTTCAATATAGGACAACATTTTTGTGGATATCGGGATATCCTGGCTTACAGGTCGATGAAATCGATATTTCAGGGATATGACTGCCTGACTTTTTCATCGTTGGTTTCGCTATGCCAGGTTTAAATTCAGCATTTGGATGCGAAAAAAGAGGTATATTCCCTCAAATAGAAACGGAGCAGGTGTTCGGATCAATAAATTTACTATATTCGATAAAGTGATCCAGTATAAGAGGGGTGTTTGAATAGGGGCTGACGTGAAGCTGGGAGAGCCAGGGGAACTTCCCAAAATTCTGTTTTGCTCCAAGCAGGGAAATGACTGTATGAGAGCAAACGAGGGGAGTGACAGACTCTGTCACCCTGTTTCGTGCTGTTGCTGTTTCAAGTTAAAAATTGCGTAGAAAATTGCCTGCCGAGCAGATAAACAAAAAATGGATAGCTTGAAGTTTGTTAACTGAGAGCCGCAGGAATCGCTGTTGACCTTCGAAAAGAAGGATCTACGAGAAGGGGCGTTTTCCTGCTTGTTCTGATCGAGAGGCAATGAGGATGTTTACTGATGTTTCTTCGAGAGGTGTACCTTCCCAAAGCGGCAGAACAGTTCTTGTTGCTGAATCTACCACACTTTTGCGGGAAGCCTTGAAAGTCTGGTTGGAAACGATTCCGGTTGTTGTGCGGGTTTATACCGTTGGGCGATCCACGGAATGTTTGGAGATGGCGTTGCAGCTTTCTCCTGACCTGGTTCTTCTACCATCAAGTTTCGACGGCGAACCAGCCGTGCGAACTGCCATGCAGATGAAACAGCACAATCCGCATTTGAAGATCGCGTTCTGGCTTGGTGAGATATCTGATCTGCTGTTATGCGATATCCTGGCTTCCCGGCCGGTTGGAGTGGTCAGCACCCGGGAATCTCCCGATCAGATCATCAAGACAATCGAGCAGCTTCTGGAGGGAGTTCATACCTGCTCCGATCGATTGAGCGGACAGGTGCGAAGAATTCAGGATCATCTTGCCCGTTCCCGGGGACGAAAAGATATCATCGGATTGACGGCTCGTCAAAAAGAAGTGTTAAGATTTCTGGCACAGGGGCACAGCGTGAAAGAGGTCGCCTCCAAAATGCACCTTTCCGCAAAATCGGTCGACAGCCACAAGTATCGAATTATGAAAAAACTGGGAATTCACGATCGTGTCCACCTGACACGTTTCGCCATTCGCGAGGGCCTGCTTGAAGTTTGAACGCTGCGAGCGGTGATAAATGATAATCTCGCTATTATCGCAATTAAAACATATTGTTCCATTTCATGTTATTTCATCGTATCACGATGATGGCAATGAGTCGCGAAGCGGGGCAACGAGTTACGATGGCGGCAAGATACTGCGAAAGGCCCGTATCCAGTTTTTGCTGAATATTTTTTCGATATCTTCTTCGCTGTAGCCGCGGCTGCTCAGAAGTTCGTCCATGCGTTGTAAGTCTGCAATTGATTTCAGGTCGCAAGGAGTCTGTTCGTTGCCGAAGCCACCATCGAGATCGCTGCCGATGGCACAGTGATCGGTGTTTCCCGCGAGTTGGCAGATGTGGTCGATATGATCCACAGCCGATTCAATCTTCAAATCATCGGCAACGCTGGAGCCGATTTCCCAACCCTGTTTCAACATCCAGGCGTCGAAAGCCGTCCCGATGACCGCCCCGCGCGCGATCAACAGGCGAATCAAATCGTCGCTCAACTGGCGATCTCCCGGAACGAGCGCTCTGCAATTATGATGCGATGCCCAGATAGTTCCCTGATACAGATCGATCGCTTCTTCCATGCTGCGATCACACAAGTGTGTGACATCCAGTCCCATATTCAATCGTTGCATGTTTTCCAGCAGTTTTTTTCCGTTAGATGTCAACGGCCCCTGCACGGCGGTTCCCGCGGCGTATTGTCCAAATCCGTAATGAACCGGCCCGATGGCGCGCAGTCCATTATCGTACCACAATGAAAGTTCGTCCGGTTCCGTGATCGGATCTGCTCCTTCCATCGAAAGAATCATTCCCAAAGGGAGAGTCTCTCCCGGTTTCATGGCGTTCCATTGGGCGAGGTGATCGTCAAGATCGGCTTGTGTCTGAATCAGACGGATCAGCCCTTCCCGCTCCCACAAAGTGTAACAGGCGCGCTGGGCGTGTGCGGCGGCGAAAGCTCCGATGCGGGTTGTGTAATCGATATCCGTCCGCAGATACTGCTTTTTCAATTGGAGTTGCGGCCCACTTCTCGCCAGCAGTGTTGCCAAGCATAAAAAGATGTTCCCTTTGTGCATTTCCTCGAACGTGAGCACAGCCTTTCCGCGGTAGGGAACATCGGTCATGGCTGCTTCCCGCTGGTTTAGTTCGGTCAGGCTTTGCCTCAAGTCCCGGTCATGCGAAGCTGCATTCCAGGCCAGATCCAAATGGGCATCAACCAGCAGTTTCATCGTTGCTCGCCTTTCTTCCGGTTTCTCATTGCTGTTCCAGATTATTATTGTTGTTGCAAATTGCTCTCGATATCGTATTGCTCTCGATGCCGAATGTTAGCCGTATCTCCGGGGCTCAGACAAGCCCAGCACGGCTGGTCTGTTCTGACCGCCGTAACCAAAATGATATTTTTCCAAAAATTGCGAGCCGTTCGCAAATTTTTACAGATAGTAATACAGAGAAAGAATTGCCCGGTTTTGGTCTGCAGGTGTCTGGGTGATCCCCGCGGAATCGAGATTTTCTTGTAACAATTACATGGAAACCGGATCGAATTGTAAGCCTGCTTACTAAATGGAGAGGATTCGGAGAGAATTGGGGGCAAAATGAATTCCTCTAGGTGTTTTTTTTGCTTTTTGATACAACCTGCTTCCCTTCAACATATCCCTCCTCCAATCTGACGGACATTTTTCATGAAGCGTCCCTTCATCTGCCTTCGAATCTGTCGGGTAAGCCTGAGTCTGGCCATTCTCTGTTTCCTTGTCGGTTCGGCTTCTGCCCAGTTACATCAACCTTTTCGGAATCAGGACCAGGGCTATTCCCCCGCTATGGCAGGGGCATCCTATCGTCGCCCGGCGGGAACGCCCCGTACGTATTTTGGACCGTACCAGAATCGGTATCAAACAGAGCCCTTGACGGGAGAAGTACAGAACAGGGTGAAACCTGTTTCCAGCTTCCAACCGGCCAATCAGAATATCCAGACAGGACAACTTCCTCCCCCCCCTGCCGAGTTTTATGCTCCGCAGTCCTCCACGGGTCAGCAATCTGGAGGGGCTGTTCCGACTGCACCACCGGCTCTCCCTTCCGCAGGGCGACACACATTCGAACCGGGAGGAAACCCGACTCTTGCTCCCGCGCCCCAGTCCGGTTCATTTTACCACTCTCCTTATGAGGGCAATGCGGGGGATCTGCAATCGATTCCCGAACAGGGAAGCCCCTATTTCTCGCAACAGCAACCCTGTCTGGACTGCTTTGGCGGTCAGTACAATAGTCCGTATGGTTCGTCAGCTTGGGGTTGGACGGTTCTGCCCAAAGACATTCTGTACCAATCGTATCTGGGTGGGCCGAGAGAACCCCGCTTTGGTCAGTCACTGGTGCACCTGAAGGGAACCGGAACAATCTGGTCCCTGGAAGCGGGAGGACGGGCCGGCATTTTGCGTTACGGCTCCAAACCGGGCCAGCCGCTTGAAGGTTGGCAGTTGGACATCTGGGGGGCGGCACTTCCGCGATTGAACATGAATGAACAGGGAGATCTGGAAGCGGTCGATTTTCGTGTCGGTGTTCCGATCACCTGGCGAAAAGGCCCGATGCAAATGAAGTTCGAGTGGAGCCATCTCAGTTCGCATGCGGGTGACGAATATATGTTGAGAAATCCGGGATTTGTGCGGATCAACTATTTGCGGGACTCCTTTCTGCTGGGCGGTGGGTACTTCGTGACCCCTGATGTGCGAGTTTATGCAGACGCCGAATATGCCTATAACACCAGTGGTGGTTCAGAGCCTTGGCATTTCCAGTTCGGTGTCGATTACTCACCTGCTGCGCCGGCAGAATGTCGCCCGGTTCGACATCCGAAACCGTTCTTCGCAGTGGCTTCCAAAATCCGTCAGGAAGTCAATTTCAGTGGCGGTATCAATGTTGTTGCCGGCCTGCAATGGCGTAGCCAGGAATCGACCAGTCTGTTCCGGATCGGTCTGCAGTATTACCAGGGACAATCGTTGCAGTACGAATTTCTGGGCGATTACGAAGAGTTGATCGGCTTCGGTATGTGGTACGATTTCTAAACAGCATCGACACAGCAGAACCATCCGGGCCAATTCGCTCCCGCTGCGGGCTGTTCGCGTTACAATTTGTGCCCGTTGCCACCTGTCTTCCGTTGCGGTCCAGTGGAACCAGGCAGGCCGGACGGCCCGCATTTCGGCATCATCAAGACGGTTTTCGGAGTTACTTCTGACGGGCGAATTCCTTTTTACACGCATCGAAAAGCAGTTTTGCCCGCCTGGACTTTTCCGGAGAGACATACTGGGTGTATTCAAACAGAACGGTTTTTGAGATAAATGGTCTGGTCAATTTCACCTGCTGCCTGAATCGGTGAAAAGCGGCTGATTGCGCGGCCCACGGTTCGCTGTTCACGGGCCAGCCTGCCGTCTGATCGAACGCCTCGATGTTCGCCCAGAATTTTACCTGATGCCGCTTCATGATTACGGAAAGCGCCGAATAGACAGGCTTCAAATCTCTGAGCGCGACCCGATGCGTGCCGACGCCATCCTGCAACGCAACGATATCGACCTTAATTTGGGGCAGTGCCCGGCTGTCCCACCAGGCTGCATATTCCCGGGGGTTTCCCTGTTTACTGAAAAAAGGAGAGATCATCACGGGCAACTTCGGAAGTTCCCGCGCTCGTGCAGAGAGTCGGGCGATGTATTCGAGCAATTCATCGGCGTATTCCCTGTTTGCAGTTTCGTTGTCGATTTCTTCCGGAATGTACCATCCCCCCAGACCGGCATGAGCCCCATAGCGTTGATGCAACTCATTCATCGTGGCAATGTTCAGAGCAATTCTCTTCTGTAAATCGAACTTCTGTTTCCAGAAGCGACCGTCCATTTGCAGGCCAAGAAAAACCTTGATTTTCACCGCTCTTGCTGCGTTGAGGATTTGCATAATGACGTCCTCATTGGCAGGAACCATTCCCTCAATTTTCGTGGGATAGTGATAGAACCGATCGTATGCGACATACTGAACGATAGCCGTGTCCATCCCCAGTTCTTTCAAACCCGTCATCTGGCGGTTCCAGTACGCCTGCCCGGCTTTGCTGTTTGCGGCATTCAGTTGGAGAAAAGCACCAGTCACTCCTTTCGCCTGTGCTTCCAATGGTGTAAGAAACGCGAAAAAAAAGAAACAGGCAAGAAAAATGTTTTTCAGCATGTTTTACAGTTCTTTATGGCGTCTTTGTGGCGGAAAGAGCCGGTACGGTTGGCGGAGTTATCGAAAATACGATTGCCGGGTCACACGAAAGCGGTATCCGTCCCGATTCTTTTCAACGACGAAGTAGGTTCTGCGGATATCGGAAACTTTCCGGTTGGCATAGTCACGTTCGAGTCTCGCCAGAAGAAGTTCGGTTTTTCGTGGATAGAAGTGCAGCACCCGTGACGTAGAAACATCTATATTGGCCCTTTTGAACAGCGTCCGGTCGGCCTGTTTCAACTTTCCTCCCTGCCAGGTCATATACATCCGCTTTTCGTTCTTTCCGGATGTTGTTTCCCGGACGTTCGGTTTGGGCTGGCTGAGTCCTGAAAGATAGACGAGTTTCCCGGTGGGAAGGATGGTGCCGAGTTCAATGCCGAAGAAGTCGAGTTGTTTGGCGTATTCCTGGATATTGTTCTGGTCAGCGAACTGGATAAACCAGCGCTGTTCGGCCGGTAGACCTCCCTGCCCGCCATCCATGCCCAGGGCTCGCCTGCCGGTTCCCTCCCGGCTGCCGGGAGTTCCGCTGGAGACCGTTTCCGATTCGTACTGTTTCAGCATCTGTTCGGCAGAAACGTCGGCCAGTTCGGTGACGGAATCGAAAACTTCTTCCACTTCCATTTCGTCATCCGTCTCTTCCGGAGCCGCGTCCGGCACGGGATCCTCGGGAGATTCAACAAGCAATGTTTCATCCACTGCTCCGTCCTCGACTCCTCCGGGGAACTCGATCATTTCGACCGGAACCAGCGATTCGACATCACTGGTACGATTCATCATCCAGATGGAAACCAACGCAAGCAGGGCGACCGCCAGGCCGACAACAATAGCCACCATGCCGGAACTGACTCGGTCATACCGGGTGACCCGCATTTCTGGAGCATATATTTCAGGCCGATTTCCCAAAACCGATTCCCCTCTCCTGTTGACCGGTGACGATTGAAACTCTCTCGCAGACAGAATGACGAACAGCATTATACGCGATACTACATTCTGTCGTATTTCGCTGCACTATCAATGGGTGTATGACAACGGGGATATAACGGGAGAAACTTTTTTCCCACCCGGGTCGCAGAAACCGCTGCTGCGAAAATCGCGGTGAATCCCGATCGTTTTCCCGATTGTCTGCTACGTCAGTTATAACCGTTGTTTGGCTGGTTTCAAGGTCTGGCTGCCTCACGGGACGCCTCCGTCCGAACCGCCCGGCGATATTCCAGTCGAACGGTTCAGTCGAGGATGGGGGCGAGCCATTTTTGGGCTTCTTCTATTTCCATACCCGAGCGTTTTGCGTAATCTTCGAGTTGTTCTTCGGTAATTTGGGTCACGGAGAAGTAGCGGGATTCCGGATGGGCGAAATACAGGCCGCTGACGGATGAAGCGGGCCACATCGCGAGGGAATCTGTCAGGGTGATATGAGCGTTTTTTTCCGCCTGGAGCAGTTCGAACAGTTTCCACTTCGGGGTGTGATCGGGACAGGCGGGATAGCCGAACGCGGGACGGATGCCCCGATATTTTTCGGCAATCAATTCGTCGTTGGAAAGTTTTTCATCCTGGCCGAATCCCCAATCGATTCGTGCCTGGGCGTGCAGACATTCCGCGAACGCTTCTGCCAATCGATCCGCTACCGATTTCAGCATGATCGACTGATAATCGTCATGTTCTTTTTCAAACCTGTCGAGCTGTTTTTCGATATTCAGCCCGGTGGTGACAGCGAACGCGCCGAGATAATCCTTGCGTCCGGAATCGAGCGGGGCGATGTAATCGGCCAGAGACCGAAACTCTTTCTGTCCCTTGCGTTCCCATTGCTGCCGCAACATCGGGAAACGCATCAGTTCCTTATCCGCCTGCTTCGGATCGTAAACGATAATGTCATCCCGTTCGGAATTGGCGGGCCAAAAACCGTAAACCCCTTTTGCGGTCAGCCAGTTTTCGGCGATGATTCTATCGAGCATCGCGTTTGCATCGTCGTATAATTTTCGGGCCTCTTCGCCGACGGTCGCATCGTTGAATATCTTCGGGTACTTTCCCTGCAACGACCAGGTCAGAAAAAAGGGTGACCAATCGATATACTCCCGGATTTTTTCCAACGGGAAATCGTCCAGCACTTTCAGTCCGGTGAAAGCGGGGGTCGGGATGTCAACAGTTTCCCAGTCGGTTGCGAATCGCCGCTTGAACGCCTCTTCGTAGGAGGCGAGTTTTCGTTGCTGGCGTTTGCCGAACATGTCGCGATCCCGTTGCTGTTCGGCTCGGTTTTTTTTGTCGAATTCCTCCCGTTTTTCCGGATCGATCAACGCTTCGACTACGGGAACCGCCTGGGAGGCATCTCCGCAATGGGCGACAATATGATCGTATTCAGGAGCCACTTTCACCGCTGTATGCTTGGCTGAAGTGGTCGCTCCACCGATCAGCAGAGGAATCGTCATTCCTCTGCGTTTCATTTCCTGTGCGACCGCAATCATTTCATCGAGTGAGGGCGTAATCAAGCCGGACAGTCCGATCACGTCGGCTCCTTTTTCAACCGCGGTATCAAGAATAACCTCGGCAGGAACCATCACGCCCAAGTCGATCACCTCGAAATTGTTG
>JALTOP010000129.1:10904-22913 GCA_027000105.1 Planctomycetaceae bacterium
GCCACAATGTTTTTGCCGATATCGTGGACGTCCCCCTTGACCGTTGCAATCAGAAAAACGCCGCGGTGACCGGAACCGGATTCCGCTTTTTCGGCTTCCATGAACGGGGTCAGATAGGCGACCGATTTTTTCATCACACGGGCCGATTTCACGACCTGGGGCAGAAACATTTTTCCCGCCCCGAACAGTTCGCCGACCACGTTCATGCCGTCCATCAACGGCCCCTGTATCACTTCCAACGGGCGACCATATTTGATGCGTGCCTCCTCGGTATCCTCATCGATGTAATCCGTTATTCCTTTCAGCAGGGCGTGTTCGAGTCGCTGCTCGACGGTGCCGTTTCTCCACTCCGCTTTCTTTGCATCCGAAACCTTTCCCTTGTTCTTGTCTTTAATTTTTTCTGCATAATCAACAAGGCGTTCGGTGGCATCGTCCCGACGGTTGAGAAGTACATCTTCAATGTACTCGAGCAGTTCTTTATCGATCTCGTCATAAACTTCGAGCTGGCTCGCATTGACGATTCCCATATCCAGCCCCGCCTGGATGGCGTGATACAGAAAGGCGGCATTCATTGCTTCCCGGACGACATTATTCCCCCGGAACGAAAACGAAACATTACTGACGCCGCCAGACGTTTTCGCGCCGGGGCATTCCTGTTTGATCCGTTTGACCGCTTCAAAGAATTCGACTGCGTAGTTGTTGTGTTCCTCCATCCCGGTGGCGACGGTCAGAATGTTCGGGTCGAAAATGATATCTTCGGGCGGGAAACCGGCCTGTTCGGTCAGCAATTTGTAGGCCCGTTTGCAGATTGCGACTTTATGGTCTGCCTCGGCGGCTTGCCCCTGTTCATCGAACGCCATCACGACTGTTGCCGCTCCGTATTGACGGATTTTACGGGCTCGTTCGAGGAACACCTCCTCACCTTCTTTCAGGCTGATCGAATTGACGATCGGCTTGCCCTGCACGCATTTCAGGCCGGCTTCAATCACTTCCCACTTCGAGGAATCGATCATGATTGGAACGGAGATGTCGCCATCGTCGCTGATGAGCCATAGAAATTTCTGCATACAGGCGACCGAATCGAGCAACCCCTCATCCATGTTGACATCGATAATGTTTGCCCCGCCTTCCACCTGGCTGCGGGCGATGCTGAGGGCTTCGTCGTATTTTTCTTCACGAATCAGACGGGCAAACTTTCGCGATCCGGTGACGTTGGTCCGTTCGCCAATCATCAGAAAGTTTGAATCTGGCCTGACTTCGTACCGCAAAAGCCCGGCATACGCTGTCACTCCGGACGGAACCGGAACCGGGCGCGATTTCAGCGAAGCGGTCTGCTGCCCAATCTGGTGAATGTATTCCGGTGTGGTGCCGCAGCAACCACCGACGATATTGACCCAACCTTTATTCGCATACGCCGCCAGTTCGGTTGCCACTTCTTCCGGGCTGGAATCGAATCCGCCCATGCCATCGGGCATGCCTGCATTCGGATAACAACTGATACGGCAATCGGCAACCTGCGATAACGCTTCAACGTACGGTCTCATCTGTTTCGGGCCGAGCGCACAGTTCAACCCGATGCTGAAAAGAGGGAAATGAGAAACGGAGGTGTAAAATGCATCGACCGTCTGGGCCGTCATCGACCGCCCGCCTGCAAAGATCGTCCCGGACACCATCACCGGCAACTGCACATTCTTTTCCTGAAAAACCTGACTGATTGCAAACAGGCAGGCTTTCGTGTTGAGGGTATCAAATGAGGTTTCGGGCAGCAGAATATCAACGCCGCCATCAATCAGACCGCGAATCTGTTCCGCATACGAAGCGACCATTTGATCGTAGGAAACAGGACGGACGCCCGCTTCATCGGCATTCATCGAAAGTTGGACTTTCGTCGGGCCGATCGATCCCGCAACGAAACGTGGTTTATCGGGGTTCTTGCGAGTGAATTCTTCAGCGACTTCTTTCGCCAGTTTCGCCGCCTGTTTGTTCATTTCGTACGTCAACTCGGCCAGTTCGAATTCTTCGAGCGAGATGATGTTCGCGTTGAAACTGTTTGTTTCAATGATATCTGAACCGGCTTCGAGATACTGACGGTGCACATTCCTGATCAAGTCGGGCTGTGTCAGACAGAGCACATCGTTCGCGTTTTTCAGATCGACAGCGTGATTTTTGAAGCGCTCACCCCGGTAGTCTGCTTCGGACGGTTTGGTATCCATAATCAACGAACCCATCGCTCCATCGAGCAGGAGGATACGGTCGTCGATCAAATTGTTAAGCAGGTCAGCTGTCGAGTTTTGGGAAAGTGCCGTCATTTTTGGTTTGTCATTCGTGCAGTTTGTCGTTCGTGCAGGCAGAAAGTGTCGCCCGGTGCGTTGTGGCGAATCCAACGGGACAGGCGCAGCGATGCTGCATTCCTATCCCTTCACGCCGATGCTATCCTACGAACAATGAGGAAGCTACGATAGATCAAGAGCATCCAGAATCTGTTGGCACGCCCGGGATTTATTCAACGCGTAAAAATGAATGCCGGGGGCTCCCTGGTTCAGAAGATCCTGACATTGCGCAATCGCATGGTTGACGCCGATTTCCATCTGAGCCTGTTTGTCGTCCTGGACGGCTTCAAGTCGGGAAGCGAGTTCGTCCGGGAAAATCGCACCACACAGGGCGGTGATCCGTTTGATTCTCGCGAATTCGGTAATCGGCATGATTCCCGGCACCAGCGGAATGTGACAACCAGCCTGTTCGTACATTTCACGAAATCGGTAGAAGTTGTCGTTCTCGAAAAAGAGTTGCGTGAACGCGACATCTGCACCTGCATCTATTTTACGCTTCAAATTCTTCAAGTCTGTCGGTAAATCGGGGGCTTCGGTATGTTTCTCGGGATACGCCGCCACACCAATTCCCATTTCGGGAAAGTGTTCCCTGATCAATTGTACCAACTCGTTCGCAAAGGCAAGCCCTCCTTCGGTTGCTTCGAAAGTCTGGGCACCTTCCGGAGCGTCCCCACGAAGAGCCATGATGTTCTTTACCCCGGCTGCATTGGCACTGTTGAGTATGTCGATAATTTCTGCCCGGCTTGAACCGACACATGTCAAATGGGCTGTTGTGGGGATCTCGAATTGTTGCTGGATCCGCTGACACAGATCGACGGTTCGAGTCCGCTCACTCCCCCCGGCACCATAAGTACAGGAAATAAAGGCTGGTTTATACTGGGCTAGCCGGTCCAGCATGTTGAACAGCGAACGATCCCCCTGTTCCGTTTTTGGGGGAAAAACCTCAATCGAGATAACCGGCGAATTCGACTGGAAAATTTCAGGAAGAGTTTTCATAGGCGTACGAAGGCATGTCGCCCTGTGACGGGGCTATTTTGCCAATGTTGTTTTTGTCTGTTGTTCTGTACGTTATTATCTGTTTGGGGGAAGCGCCACGATGCTGGAAAAGCGGGAAAAATACGGGGAATTCCCCTGTTTTCCTGCGGGAAACCCGAATCGAACTTGTGAATCAGCTTTTCATGTTCTATTGTTTCCGTTATGTGCTACGGAGCAGTATAGACAGCGTATCCGTTCAGTGTAGCCTTCTTTAGCTTCAAACGGGGGCGGATACAAGGGTTTCTCGCTGAATCGGCAGGATTTTTGGCGGGACAGGTTCGCCCATCGTACAAAACAGGCTTAATCATTCACTTTTCACACAGGAATTACGTACATGTCGTCAACAGAAACACTCCCTTACAAGGTAAAAGATATTGGCTTGGCTGATTTCGGTCGCAAAGATATTTCCCTTTCGGAAAACGAGATGCCCGGCCTGATGGCGTTGCGCGAAAAATATGGCGAATCCAAACCGCTTCGGGGAGCTCGCATTGCCGGTTGTCTGCACATGACGGTACAAACGGCCGTGCTGATGGAAACACTTGTTGAACTGGGGGCGGAAATTCAGTGGTCGAGCTGCAACATCTTCTCCACGCAGGATCACGCAGCCGCCGCGATGGCTGCAGCGGGAATTCCCGTTTATGCCTGGAAGGGAATGACAGAGGAAGAATTCGATTGGTGTATCGAACAGACCATTTTCTGGCCCGATGGCAAACCGCTGAATCTGATTCTGGATGATGGCGGTGATCTCACGGCAATGGTTCACAACAAGTATCCCGAATTGCTCAAAGGCATCAAGGGGTTGACGGAAGAAACAACCACCGGGGTGCACCGACTGCATCAGATGTTTGAAGAAGGCAAACTCGGTGTGCCGGCTATCAACGTGAACGATTCGGTGACAAAAAGCAAATTCGATAATCTGTACGGGTGCAGAGAGTCTCTTGCTGATGGAATCAAGCGGGCTACCGATGTCATGATGGCCGGGAAAGTTGTCGTCGTTTGCGGTTATGGCGATGTCGGCAAAGGTTGTGCAGACGCGATGAAGGGACTCGGCTCCCGGGTTATTATCACCGAGATCGATCCTATTTGTGCCCTGCAGGCGGCGATGGAAGGGTTCCAGGTTCTCACCATGGAAGACGCTGCACCGATCGGGGATATTTTTGTTACCACAACCGGCTGTTGCGACGTGATCCGTGGCGAACATATGGAGCAGATGAAACATGAGGCGATCGTGTGCAACATCGGTCACTTCGATTCTGAAATTCAAATCTCCTACCTGAATGAACGGGAAGATATCAAAAAGGAAGTCATTAAAGATGATTCCCAGGTAGGCGGCCCCGTTCATCGTTACGAATTCCCCGATGGCAAGGCATTGCTCGTTCTGGCAGAAGGGCGTTTGGTGAACCTCGGCTGTGCCACCGGGCATCCTTCGTTTGTGATGTCAAACAGTTTCACGAATCAGGTTCTGGGACAAATGGCTCTTTGGCAGGATGGCGACAAATACGAAATTGGCGTGCACGTCTTGCCGAAAAAACTGGACGAAGAAGTCGCCCGACTCCATCTGGATAAAATTGGCGTCAAGCTGACGACACTCACCCAGGAGCAGGCCGATTATCTGAACGTTCCTGTCAACGGCCCGTTCAAACCGGATTACTATCGCTACTGATCTCGTTGTTGATACCGGTTGATCCCGTTATTGGTGATCTCATCGTTGATGGTGTAATCTACCCGGGCAGGTCGGTCTGATCGGAGACAGGAATCGGTGGCCGGAATCGGAGGTCGGATGTGTCAGTGACTCGTCTTCTTCGGCATGTTTTCGGGAATGTTCTGCCTGGTTCAATTCCGGGGAGGCTCTCGTTTCGCCTGCTGTTATTAAGCACCCTGCTGATTCCAATTTTTTCGGGTATCATTAACCGGCCTGTGCAGGCCACTGAGCCTGTGCAGGTGATTTTCGATACCGATATCACAGGGGATGTCGATGATGTTCTCGCTTTGGCGATGCTGCATACTTTGGCAGATCGAGGGGAATGTGACCTGCTCGCGGTCACGGTTTCCAAGATCAATCCGCTAACCGGTCCATTCGTCGATGCTGTCAACACGTTCTATGGCAGACCGGATATTCCGATTGGTGTGACCAACAACGCCCAACGGCGGGAAAGCAAATATCTTCGTTTGGTTTTGGAGAAGGAGCAAGGCCGATTTCGGTATCCTCATGATGTCTGCTCCAATGCCCGGTTGCCTGATGCTGTTTCGTTGTTGAGAAAAACATTGGCCTGTTCCGACGATCGGTCTGTTGTTCTCGTTCAAGTCGGGCTGGCCGCGAATCTGGCTGATCTTCTCGATTCGAAAGCGGACCGTTTCAGCCCCCTTTCCGGTGTTGATCTGGTCCGTCGGAAAGTGCGGATGGTTTCCGTCATGGCCGGGAGTTTCAAACCGATCAACGGTAACAATCATTATCTGGAAGCGAATGTCATCAACGGTATCGACGCCATGCAACGATTGGCAAAAAGCTGGCCTGAACAGGTTCCGATTATCTGGAGTGGCTTCGAAATCGGTATCGCTGTTCGCTATCCACGCAAGAGCATCGCCAACGATTTCCTCTACCGCAGGCATCATATTGTCCGTGAGGCATATCTGCTCCACAGTGGCCCGAACCATGATCGTCCCTGTTGGGATCTGACGAGTGTTTTATACGCTGTTCGACCAGATCGAGGGTACTTCACACTTTCCGAGACCGGTCTGGTTCAGGTGGAAGATGATGGCTATCTCTTTTTTGAAGCGGGAAATTCGAAAAGGGATCGTTTCCTCAGGATGGATGCGAAACAGACGGTCCGGGTGAGGGAAGCACTGCAGTATCTGGTCAGCCAACCGCCCTCGGGAAAAAAGTAATAATAATGGGGCTCGTCAGTTGAACCTTGAGCGGGTTGGGCTGTTTCAGCCTCAAGGCCCGCTTTTCTCTTTCGCGCAACTTGCTAAAGTTTCGTTCAAGGTTTCGTTCCAGTTGTACGACAGGAATGTTTTGTCTGCGTGAATGTTTTATCTGCTTGGGGTCTCTTGCGATGAAATGCCCCGTCTCCTCTTATCATCAGGAATTGGTTTGAATGAGTCGCGATCATCTTTATCCGCATATTTTACGTCGATTCCTTTCGCGGGTTCCTTTTTTGTTGATCCCTTTTCTGTTGATGCTGCTGCCGCCGGGGCGAAGCGTTCTCGCCGGGAAGCCGGTTTCGATTCTGTTTGATACCGATATTTCCAACGATTGTGACGATGCCGGTGCGCTGGCGGTATTGAACACTCTGGCGGATCAGGGAAAAGCGAAGATCATCGCCATTACGATCAATATCAGGTGTCCGTCCAATTCTTCAGCGGGCGCAGTCGATGCAATCAATACCTATTACGGACGTGGCGACATCCCGATCGGCACCGACAAAGACGGTTTGCGTTTCCTCCGAATTGGCCCCAGTTCATTCACCACCACCTTGCGTAAAGAATTTCCGAACGACACCCCGGTTGATTCCCAATGTCCCGATGCTCTTGAAGTTTCCAGAAAAGCGCTGGCCGGCCAGCCGGATCATTCTGTTGTCTATTGCAGTGTGGGAGCATTAAGCAACATGGAAGATCTGTTGCGTTCCGGGCCCGATCAATACAGCCCGTTGTCGGGAATAGAATTGATCAGGAAAAAAGTCCGGGTGACAGTCATCATGGGAGGCGGTTTTCCCCGGACAAAAACTCCTGAAACGAACCTCCGGTTTGATCCTGCCGCTGCGGTGACGGTTGCCAATTACTGGCCCGGTGAAATTATCTGGCAAGGTTACGAAGTTGGCCGGGCAATAATAACAGGTGCCAGGTTGAAAGAAACGCCGTCATCGAATCCGGTTCGCAGAGCTTATGAACTGCGACCGTTCGGCAAGGGGAAAGCGATCGATCGGGGCAAGCCGAGTCACGATCAGGCAGCCGTGCTGCTGGCTGTTTTCGGAATCGATCCAGAGTATTGGACTGAAGTTGGAAACGGCCGGGTTGTGATCGATTCCGACGGTCATTCGCAGTGGAAAACGGATCGCAAAAAGAATCACCACTACGTGGTTATCAAGGGAACTCCGCAGAAGCTGACCAAATTGATTGAGCAATTGATGTGCACAAAACCGAAAGCCTCCTCATAGCAGCTTGAACCCGTTCTCAAGCTGGCAGTCTGCACATTCAGCGGGAACTGGACGTGCTGAGCAGGTAGGCGAGCAGATCGCGGAACTGTTTGTCTTTGAGCGATTCTCCCAGATTGGCAGGCATCGGGGAAAGGAGTGATTTTCGATGTTCGTCGATACGCTGTTCTGCAATTTGAATCGCGTTCCCCTTGTTGTCGATCAAAATCCACTGTTCCCCTTCGCTTTTTTTGAGCAGTCCGACAAAGATTTTTCCTTCCTCTGTCAGAATTGTACTGGAACGGAAGGCGACATCGACGTTTCTATTGGGGGCCAGAATATCTTCACACAACCGATCCAGTCCGCGGTTGCCGATGCCATCCAGATTGGGGCCGACCTGTTTCCCTTTCCCTCCCATTTGATGGCAGACCGAGCAATTCTTTTCGTAAAGGATTTTCCCGGCCTGGATATCTCCCCCCAATTTTGCGTAGCTCTGTTTTCGTGAGTCGATCAAACGCGAAATCCGCTCCTCTTCTTTGGGGAGGCTGTTGACGATTTTTGCGAGCTTTTCTTTTTGCTTTTCGTTTGTCAGCGAGGCCAGTTTTTGAGCCAACTCGGACTGCACCAGTAACCGGGCAGATGCTTTTCCGGTTTCAAACAATTCCAGCAAGAGCAGCAATCCGGCATTGTCGGAAACAAGCAGGTCCGCCAGAACGACCTGTTCCTGGAAGCTGGCTGAGTGCATGACCTGGGTCATCAGTTCTTTCGTCTGAGCAGAACGATGCCGGGCAATTGCGCTGATTATTTTCTTTCGAAGTGCAACATCGAGATCCATCTCGAGCGAAGCGGCCAATGCGATCAGGCGTGCGTCAGGGGCCATTTTGACAATCGTGGTTGCAGTCATTGCGGATAGGTGGCGATTCATTTTTCCGCTTTGCAGTAAGTGCACCAGTTGTTTTTGGAACGAATGCAATCCAAAAGTATCGATGATTTCAATCGCCTGCTCTGTCTGTCGGGCGATGGGGGACGGGTTGAGTCGCGGTTCTGAAAATCGTCCTGCCGCCAACCAGGCAAAGGCGGGTTCATTATTTCCATCGACCAGTTCGACAACAACTTCACTACCGGCACGATCTCCCGTTTTCCAGATGAATTGTCGGGCGATGTCCTGGCGTGGTGGCTGCCAGGTTTGAATAATCTTATGCGTTCGGGTGTCTCGAAGTTTCACGAAATTGAGGTTGCGATTCGGCTTGCCGGGGTAGCCGTCGTGTCCGCAAAGATAGAAACTGAATTCCGGCTGCAGTACAAATTTCCCGGAGCGATACGTCCCCACTGCCCGCTCGCCTCCCGGCAAACTGCTATAAAGTGGGACGTTCTGTTGGCCATCATCCGATGCTCGACGTCTTGTCACCTTCCACGGGTTCGGTTGATGTGGTGCGGAGGTCGCTGGCAGATAGCTCCATTCCAGTGGATAGGGGCCCTCCGCATTTTTCAGCAGTTTATTCGCCAGTGCGGTTGCCCAGTCGGTTACCGATGCCGGTTGTTTCCGATTCCGTTTTGCCAATCCGTTTTTAACCGAAAACATCTGCACCCGTTGGAACTCCAGGTCCTGTTGATAGCGTGTGCGAATCTCCTGAACGAGCCTGTCAACCAATTCGGGGGAAACATACTGGCTGGCGAATGTAATATACGTGCTCATTCTTTCCGGTTCGCAATCATTCAGAACGGCAAGATTTTCGACAATAAACCGGCCGGCTGATTCGTTTTTCAAAGCAAGAGAAATTCCCGCCACAAGGGGAATATCCGCCTGCGAAATTGAAGCGACCGTTTTCCGGTACCACTGCGCATTTAGGAAGTGATCCCGCAACGCGATTTTGATGACATGCCTTAAATGAACATCCTGCGGATCGGTCGAGTGGAACCGTTTCAGTAAAACATCAATACACTCCTCCCGGCGATGCACCGCGGATGCCTGGACGGCCGCTCGTTGCACGAGTGGAGACTGATCGCTCATCCCTTTTTTCAACAGCAAAGCAATCGGTTCATTCTGCCCGGCCACATATTCAGATAAAACACGGTAGACGTGTTCGCGAACTTCGGGGTGTGAATCGTCTGCCGCTTTGGAAAGATCCGCAAACTCCAATTGATGCAGCCGGTTCAATATCCATAAGGCGTGAAATCGGGCTGTCGGATGTTCGGAGGCACGCAACAAAGAGCGTACCGGTTCTTCCGCCCGTTTCCCGAACGAATCGACAATTCGATCCGCCGCCATCATGCGACGGACCCGGCTGTGACCAGCCAACTCGGTACACAATGCATCCAGTGACATCGCTTCGAAATTCGTGGAGTTTGCAGGCGGAGGGCCTGTTTTCTCCGTACTGCTTTTGTCCGTACCACGATAAACGATTCGCCAAATGCGACCGCGGAATCTGTCTCGTCCGGGATGATCCAGTGGCACCTCATAATGACCAATAATCCGATTGTAGAAGTCGGCGACATACAGGGCTCCGTCGGGACCGAATTTCAGGTCAACCGGACGAAACCACGGATCATTTGCGGTCAGGAAATCCGGCTTTTCCACCGCGCGGATGCTGGAGCCGATCCGTTGCAATTGATCCCGATTGATACGACTGGTCATCACATTGCCCCCAAACGTGTTGCGGTCGTACTCCGAGGGAAAACCGCTTCCTTCACTGATCGCCAGACCGGCAATCGCCGTTGAATTATGCAGATGCTGCATCACATCGGGAACGTACCCGAGTCCATCATCCGGCTTGCCGAAACTCTGGTAGTAACCTTCCCGCAGTATCAAGCTGATCGGTTTGGTATGGCAATCGGCAACAAACAGATCGCCTGCAGCGTCGAACGTCATCCCAAAGGGGTTGACCAGTCCATGCGAATAATGTTCGACACGATCTCCGTTGAACCGCATGCGGAAAATGTTACCCGATTTCATCGAAATCGCGTGTCCATCTTTCCCGGCAAGTTCTGTATGATTATTGAATCCGTGTGTCGCATACAGCCAACCATCGTAACCGCGGGTAAAACTGTTGCACATGCCATGTGTGTCCCGTTCGTAGCCGACTGGCCCGTATAACACCTCTTTTTTATCCGCCTTGTCGTCGCCATCGGTATCGTGCAGAAACCAGATGTTTGGAATGCTGTAGCAGAGAGCACCATCCTGATAAGGCATGATGCCAAGCGGAATATTCAGCCCGGTAGCAAATGTTTTCACGAGGTCGGCTCGTCCATCGCCGTTGGTGTCTTCGAGAATTATGATGCTGTCCCGAGCCTTGGTTCCCGGCTTGGCAGGTATTGGATATTCCACCGTGGTTGTAACCCACAAACGCCCCCTGGCGTCGAAAGCCATATTCATCGGCTTGGCGATATCCGGCTCTGCAGCCATCAGTTGCACATCAAACCCCGGCGGAAGCTGAAATCGCAATCGCTCCTGCTGAGGCGTTAAAGGTTCGGTCGTTCTAATCGCCTTTTGAAATTCTGACTGATCAACTTTGCGGATTTGCCCCATCAATTCAATGGGCACAAAGAACACAGAGAACAAGAGAGTTGCCAGGAAGGAACAAAAGATAAACGGGGGCGTCATCATATCACTCCGGGAACTGCAGAAGCATCGACTATATTCAAAAAACAGAACGACAACAGGCGGGAAAACAGGTGCACAGATACTAACGCCCGGTCTTGTTCAATACAAACCTGTTCCACGCTGTTCTTTCCCTGTTTCAGGGTCTGTTCGATATTGCCCCTCTGTTCAATTACAGTTATGATCGAACGCCGATTTCGATCCAATCCTTTCCGCGGGCCAATGGAAAGTAAAGTGGACGACCCTGCAGTCAATGCAACTCAAGGTGATGAGAAGGGGGCGGCTTCCACCGTCCCTCCAGCTCCCCATATCGATCTGCTTTTCGAAAATGCGCCTGTCAGTTTGTGGCATGAAGACTACTCTGACATACAAAAGAAAATTGAATCACTTCGTGAAGCAGGGGTCAAGAATTTTCGGGCCTATTTTGAGTCCCACCCCGAGGTGGTTATCGAGTGCTCCAGGCTGGTGAAAATTTGGGATGTGAACCAGGAAACACTCAGGCTTCATCGTGCAAAAAGCAAACAGGAACTGACTGCCGATCTTTCCAGAATCTTCTGCGAAGAATCACTTCCTGTCTACCGGGAAACATTGATTTTTCTGGCAGAGGGACGAACCGATTTTGAATCGGAAGCGATTGTACAAACACTCGACGGCGATAAAATTCATACCCACATGAGAATTCTTGTTGATCGGGAATCGCTCGATTGGTCGTCCGTCTATGTCGCGGTGACCGACCTGACAGAACAGAAGAAAATGGAAGCGGAACTGAAACGGGAGCATGAACGGCTTCAGGCGCTGGTTCAGACGATTCCGGATATCATTTTTTTCAAGGATCGTGAAGGTCACAATCTGATTGTAAACAGGGCGTACGAAAAGATCGCCGGAATCCCGCAGGAGGAGATTGTCGGCAAAA
>JALTOP010000130.1 GCA_027000105.1 Planctomycetaceae bacterium
GATTATTCATGATGGATAAACATGGATAAACATGGATAAACACGGAAAGAACGCGATGTCTCCGGGCTACGCTTCTGTGTTGAATCTCTGTGCCAAAACTCCGAGCTGAAGTAGAGACACAACATGCATGATGAACTCGATAGAAAAACGGTTGAGACTCTTTTCCCCGGGTGGTCCATCGAAATTCACGAGCAGTTGCCCTCTACCAATCAGTACATGATGCAAAAGGCGGCAACGATCAAAACTCCTGCGACAGTTGTCGCTCTGCAGCAGACACAGGGCCGGGGCCGGGGAGGAAACAGTTGGTGGTCGGATCGTTCTTCCCTCACTTTTTCGGTGATGTTTCCCCCCGAAGAATTCGGGTTTGCACGTTCACGGCAGCAATTGCTCTCGTTGATCACGGCGGCATTGGTTCGAGAATCGATTCTGTCCGCTGAAAATTTCGAGGCTTCCCGTTTCCAGTTGAAATGGCCGAACGATCTTTATCTGGATGATAAAAAGGTTTGTGGCATCCTGCTGGAACAGCCCGGTATTCCCGATGATGTGATCGTGATAGGCATCGGCCTGAACGTCAATAATTCCTTTCAGTTCGCTTCGGAGGAAGTCCGTCAAAAGGCGATTTCCCTCTACGATGCGTTTGGCGAAAAACTGCAACTGACAAAGATTCTGGTTTCGATCATGGCAGGATTTCAACAGCTTTTCGAAAACGAATCCTTCAGGCAGAATCTGTTTCCCGCCGCATGGGAAAAATGTCACGTACTCGACCAGAAATTGGTAACCATCGATCAGGCCGGAAAGAAAATGACTGGCCGATGTGAAGGGATCGACGAAAATGGAGCGTTAATTTTGCGTGACATGTTCGGATTGCATCAGATCCACTCCGCAGTGATTCTGGATTGGGAGTAGTGCATCTTCAACCCTTGATTTTGAGTTGGGGAATCAAGTGGGGGCGACAGCGGAACATGAACTACAATCGTGAACCACGAAAACACAACCCCCAATTTAAGGCCTGCCAATTTAAGGTCTGAAAGGGCAGTAGCCCGTTTCTTCCCTTTTCCGTTTTCTTTCCGGTGTGAAAAAAATTCCCAGCCGCTTTTGCGCAGGATTCCAGTGACGATGCTACGGGAAAGATAGCACGCGACTGAAGCGCCAGATTCAAGCTGTTTGACGATCTCCCCCGTACTTGTGATAATGTGCTTGTGATAAGACTGCACGAACGAAGTGAACGAACGAGACACGGAATTTTACAGAAAGACGGATTCATGGGGCGTTTGCTGATCTCGAAACATATCAATCTATTCCGTTTGTTTTTGATTCTCCTGGCGACCTGTTTGATGCAGGTTGCCGTTGCCGGGGAGCCAGCTTCTGCAGATAAAAATCCGCTGCTTTCCAACATTCGGCAGCTCACTTTCGCGGGGCGTCGTTCGGGGGAAGGCTATTTCAGTGCAGACGGAACGAAGCTGATCTTTCAAAGTGAACGGGAACCGGGCAATCCGTTCTTTCAGATCTATCTGCTCGATCTGGAAACAGGCGACGAACAACGTATCTCTCCCGGTGTTGGCAAAACAACCTGCGCCTGGATTGCTCCCGATAACGAACATGTCCTGTTTGCATCGACACAACTCGATCCCCTTGCCAGACAGAAGCAGAAAGAGGAACTGAAACGGCGAGCCGAGGGAAAACAGAAACGGTACTCCTGGGATTACGATCCGACTTTCGACATTATCGAATACGATTTGAAAACGAAAAAATATCGCCAGTTGACAAAAGAAACGGGTTACGATGCCGAAGGGTCCTACTCGCCCGATGGAAAGCTGATTGCGTTCGCCTCCAATCGGAGCGCTTACGATCACGAATTGAGCAGGCAGGAACAGGAAAAGTTGAAGCATGATCCGTCCGTGTTCATGGAAATCTACTTGATGAACGCAGACGGGACGAATGTGCGACGTCTCACACACACGATCGGTTACGATGGCGGGCCGTTCTTTTCACCAGATGGAAAACGGATTTGCTGGCGTCGTTTCACCGAAGATGGAGCGACAGCCGAGATCATGACGATGAACATCGACGGCAGCGATGTGAAACAGTTAACGAACTGGAAAGCGATGTCGTGGGCACCGTTTTATCATCCCAGTGGCAAGTACATCATCTTCACAACCAACCGACACGGTTTTGCCAATTTTGAATTGTACCTGATCGACGTGGATGGGAAATCTGTCCCGGTGCGTGTCACCGATTCTGACGGGTACGACGGTTTACCGGTTTTCTCCCCTGATGGCAACACGCTGGTCTGGACATCGAACCGCACGGAAAACAGACAGTCGCAACTGTTTCGGGCCGATTGGAATCACGAACTCGCATTGGAACTGCTGGAACAGAACTCCGCGGATGATCCCCGCTTGAGTTCAGCCGAGGTGCTTGGTAGTGCGAAAGAATCGGCCAGGCGGGCCGCCAGTGGCTTCCAACCGGCTGATATCGCAAGGCATGTCGCGTTTTTGTGCCGTGAGGAATTGGAAGGTCGCCTGACCGGCACGGAAGGAGAAAAATTGGCAACCGAGTATGTCGCCGCCTATTTTGATGAGCTCGGTTTGGAACCGGCGGGCGATAACGGAACCTGGTTCCAGAATTTCGAGTTTACCGCCGGAGTGAAACCGGGAAAAAAGAACAGCCTTGCATCGGGGGATGATCGTTACGAACTCAACAAGCAGTGGCGCCCCGTTTCTTTTTCGGCTTCGGGAAAATTCTCGGCTGATTCAATCGCTTTTGCAGGATACGGGCTGGTTGCCCCGGCGAGCAGGGAGTTCGAAGAATATGACTCCTACGTTCATTTGGATGTAAAAGATAAATGGGTTGTCGTGTTCCGGTTTTTGCCCGAATCGGCTTCACCGCAGTTGCGTCAGCATTGGGGGCGATTCTCGTCGCTGAGGTACAAGACGATGGTCGCCCGGGATAAGGGGGCCAAGGGGCTGATTGTCGTTTCAGGCCCGAATTCAAAAGTGCGGGATCAGTTGATCAAACTGCGCAACGACGGTTCACTTTCAGGGACATCGATTCCGGTCATCAGCGTCGCCGATGACGTGGTGGAAGCATGGTTGAAGAAAGCGGCCAGGTCTCATCCAGGTGAAAAAATCTTGACTCTCAAAGCGTGGCAGGATCGTCTCGATTCCGCGAAACCGCAAATGGGGTTTGTTCTCGACCAGATAAAACTGACAGCGAGCATCGATATCGTTCAGGTGAAACGAACCGGGCGAAATGTGATTGGACGGTTGAAAGCCGAAATCAAACAGAAACAGCCGGCCCTGCTTGTGGGCGCGCATGTGGATCATCTTGGCCGGGGAGGAGGTTCTTCGTCGTTGGCCAAAGAAGATGAGCAGGATCAGATACACTTCGGGGCAGATGATAACGCCTCCGGCACCGCGGCCATGCTGGAAATCGCCGAGTATTTTTCCGCGATGAAGAAAAAGGGACAACTCCCCCTGAAACGGGATGTTCTTTTTGTCGCCTGGTCGGGAGAAGAATTGGGACTGTATGGCTCGAGCCATTTTGTCAACAAAATGAGAGAATCGATGGCTCACGCCCACCATTCGCAGGGAGCAACGGCTACGCACGGAACAGCGGCTAATCAGGAAAAGGGAACCGCTCGATCACCCAAACATGCTCACGGCAATCATTCCAGGAGCAGTTTGAACCAGATGATAGCGGCCTGTTTGAATATGGACATGGTCGGACGATTCGACAAGGCGTTGGTGCTTCAGGGGATCGGTTCTTCTTCGATTTGGAAGCGCGAAATCGAAAAACGAAACATCGCGGTTGGCTTGCCGATCACGCTGCAAAATGACAGTTATCTGCCGACTGATGCCAGTTCGTTTTACATCAATGGCGTACCGATTCTTTCCGCCTTCACGGGGAATCATTCCGACTACCACACGCCCAGAGACACACCGGAAAAACTGAATTACGAAGCCGCTGCCAGGATTGCGAAACTGATGGGACTGATTGCCCGCGGGCTGGCGATTTCCGAAAGCAATCCGGATTACATCGCCCAGAAAAAACCGGAACAGCAGCGTCGAGCGAATTTGCGCGCCTACCTGGGAACGATTCCCGATTATGTCGCTTCGGATGTCAAGGGACTCAAACTTTCCGGTGTCGGAAAGGGCGGCCCGGCTGAAAAAGCAGGCGTCAAGGGAGGCGATGTGATTGTCGAACTGGCCGGCAAGAAGATCGAAAACATTTACGATTACACTTACGCGATCGAAGCACTTAAAATCGGACAGAAAACGAAAATTGTCGTCATGCGAAAAGGGAAGCGGATCACACTCGATATCGTCCCCGGTTCCCGCGATTGATGGAAGCCTCCGGAATACCTGAGGCGATGCGATCGTGCCGATGCGGAAAACAGAAAACGTGCCTTGTCCGGGACGGGTTTAATTTTCGTCGGGGGCAAAGACGGAGAGCAGGCACAGAATTTAAAGTTGCTCCGCGCGGTGCAAATCAGTCAGCGATCAGTTCAACCTGTGAGTCGCTGTCGGATCGGTTTCTTTTGCGGGGTTTATTGCGGGCGGGATTGAACGGCGGTGCACCAATATCGAATCCGTCATCCACAGGCTCATCAAGCAGAATGGGAATATCGCTGCTCAGCTCCTGTTCGGGAACGTCCGGCAGAATCTTGATATCCTCCAGATCGAAACTGTATGGCGAATCTTCGTTTCCGGAATCCTCTTTCTTCTTTGCCTTTGGGGGTGCAGGTTCGGGTTGTGGAACCGGCTGGGCTGGTTTGAAGATGAATTCGCAATCGCCAATCGTGACGGTGTCCTCCGCCTTCAGGGTCTTCAAGCCGGTGATACGCCGGGAGTTCACCTGAACACCGTTGGTGCTGCCCAAGTCGCGAACCATAAACGAACCGTTGATTTCGACAATGCAGCAATGTTTTCTCGAAACCTTACGACTATTCTTGATGACCAGATCACAATCCGGATGGCGCCCAATAAACAGAATCGGTTTATCGAGGGAGACAGACTGAAGGTCTTCTGAAGTTGACTGGAGAATCGCAGGCATGTTTCGTCCCTCACGTGTTAATCACTCAAGCTATGTTGTCGATTGTGGCCCCGAATTGAATGTCATTTCAGCCAACTGAGCTTTCAAGCTTTTTTCGGAGAGCATCCCAAAACCGAAGCATCGCTTGTCAGCAAGGTTCCACGATAATAGGTTAAACGAAATATTCCAGAAAATTCTGCAAAGAAACCTTAAAGAGAGGCCCCTTTATTGTATCGTCATGCCTGAGCAGTTGAAACCTGTTGTTTCGCTGTTTCAAAAAAAACCGATAAGAGCTATTCGGAATATAACAATCATCAACAAGTGATATCTTGTGCATTCATCTTCCTGCAATCGCCTCAAAACAATGTCCATAAGTTCATACAAAAAGAAGGTTTTCTGGAAAAACGGGCGGTATTTACCTGTAGACCAGGCTGTTTTATCCGTTGAAGATGTCGGAATAGTTCACGGAATTAGCCTGACCGAAATGATCCGCACATTTTCGTCTCGACTTTATGAGCCGACTCGACACTTGACCCGTCTGTTCAAATCGGCTGAGCGAATCGGAATACCTGTCCAATTTTCGATGGATGAAGTTCAGAGGCATCTGGAAGAAGTTGTCGCTCACAACCGGAAGCTGTCACCCGATTGGCAGGAGTTGGGCGCGATAATTTTTGCGACTCCCGGCTTGAATCGAACTTATACGGGGGGAATGGGAGATGATCAGCCGACGTTGGTGATTCATACGTTCGATTTACCGGGAGAACTTTGGAGCCGTGCGGTCAAACAGGGGCAGCACCTTGCGATTTCAACAGTGCCTCAGGTGCCTGAAGCATGTCTCCCGCCGACAGTGAAATACCGCAGTCGTCTCGCCTTTTATCTGGCTGACCGGGAAACGCGGGCAAGATATCCGGATGCCTCCGCCATTCTTTTGGATCAAAATGGAATGGTGCGTGAAACAGGAACGGCCAACCTGTTTCTTGTCAAAAACGATCAACTCTGGACTGCCCCGGGCCAGACTGTATTGCCGGGCATCAGCCGGGAGATCGTGATCGAAATCGCGAAGGAACTTGGCCTCCAGGTGCATGAAGAAGATTTCTTGCCGGGGGAGTTGGAAGCCGCGGACGAAATCTTCACCACCTCAACCCCCTACTGCCTGCTTGGAGTTTCCCGGCTGAACGGCAAACCGGTCTCAAACCGGTTTCCGGGGAAAATCACCCGGTTGCTTCTTGAAACGTGGAACAAAAGAATCGGTGTGGATATTCACGCCCAGCTATTGGAAATCGCCCGGCATCGTGAACGTGTTTCTGAAATGTAACTTGCGTGTGAAGATGTAACTTGCGAGCGAAATTGATAGAATCCCGGCAATGTGGCTCTATCAACTATCGATCTGGGAAAACAACTGACATGACTTCTGAATCTGGAACTGAATCGACTCAGCCTACGCTCAACATTCCCGTGATCAATCTGTCGGATGAACGGGCGAATGTCCTGTTTGAGGAATTGCGGGAAAAGCTCAGCCCGCAAGGAAATATCGTTTCTCCTTCCGGGCGTCAGCGAACGATCGATCTGTTTGGCGAACCACTTTCGCCTCAGCAGGTGGTGGAGCGTATTTGTGACGATGTT
>JALTOP010000131.1 GCA_027000105.1 Planctomycetaceae bacterium
TCGCAGTAATCGGTTGGGAAATTCCATCGAGCGGGAAGACCAACTCAAACAGATCCCGCTTGGTGATATCGCCGGTTGAAAAGATCGAACCGTCTTCAAGTATTTCAAGTCGCGGCAAATTCGTTTTCATTTTTATCGGTCGAATCGTCTGCCATTTGACGGCCAGTTTTCTTTGTTCATCAACCCATTGCTGATATTTCTGCTCCAAGTGTTTCTTCCTGTTTTCAGCGGTCGGCTTTTCATTCGCTGCTGCAGGGAACTGGCCCGGTAACTCTGCGATGGCCTTGTCGAGTTCTGCCTGTATTTCTTTCCGCTTTCGTTCCACGACCGGGTCGGGCACGATCTGATCCGGCTCATCGGCATTGTTCATTAGCGCCATCAAGCGATAATAATCGGTGTGGGAGATCGGATCGTATTTATGGCTGTGACACTGACAACAGCCGGTCGTCAGACCCAGCCAAACCGTTCCCGTTGTCGCAACGCGATCGACCATCGCATAAAAACGGTATTCGAGCGGATCGATCCCTCCTTCTTCGTTCAGCATGGTGTTTCGGTGGAAACCGGTGGCGATATGCTGCTCCAACGTCGCATTGGGAAGCATGTCACCTGCCAACTGTTCAATCGTGAATTGATCGAAAGGCATATCCGCATTGATCGCTTTAATCACCCAGTCCCGATAAGGCCAGATCGATCGTGCGCGATCCTTTTCATAACCGTTGGTATCCGCATAGCGGGCCAGATCGAGCCACAATCGCGCCCAACGTTCGCCATACTGCGGAGAATCAAGCAGATGATTCACCAGTTTCTCATATGCCTGCGGATCGTTACTGTTGACAAACTGATCCGCCTGCTCAGGTGTGGGCGGCAAGCCGATCAAATCAAGATACAGCCGCCGTACCAGTGTGTATCGCCCCGCCTGCTTTGCCGGAGCAAGCCCCTCTTTTTCAAGGCGAGCCAACACAAAATAATCGATCTCATTTCGCGGCCATTTTTTATTCTGAACCACGGGCAGTTTCGGTTGTCTGGGCGGAATAAACGCCCAATGTTCCTTGTACTCGGCTCCCTGTTGAATCCATTGTTTGAGAAGTTCCTTTTCCTCATCTTTCAACTGGTCATTCGCATCGACCGGGGGCATGATCAGTTCCGGATCGTCCGAATAAATCCGTTCAATCAGGGCACTTTCTTCCGGTTTACCGGGAACAATTGCCTCGGATTCGATCGCAGAAGCAGAAAGGTCCAATCGCAAATCGGCTTCACGATGTTCTTCATCCGGCCCATGACAGGTGAAACACTTGCGGGCCAGAATCGGTTGAATCTGCCGACTGAAATCGATTCCGTTTTCAGCAGCAAGCAGAACGTCCCAACTTTGCCACAGGACACAGCAGGTAAACAAAACCAACACCGAAGAACGAAACCGCGGAAATCCGGGATAGTAGATGCTTTTCATTGTGATTCAGGCCGGTAACAAAGAAGATGGTAACAAGCGGAAAGTTGCAGGCGGGACAGCACGCAATTCTACCAAAACAACAGGGTAAAATCAAGAAAATAGCGAATGCACACGCTCGTTCGAACTGACCACAAGTCCCCAATCTCGGCCAATGAAGCTGATCAATGAAGCTGATCAATGAAGCTGATCAATGAAGCGCAGGTACTCTGCTTCAAACATTTTCATTTTGTTGCGAGTGCCGAAGCTGTTGTGGAAATCGTCCAGTCTCTGTGCGGCGGTGTACTTGCCGAGTAACGGACGACTGGCCACTCGCTTGAGATACCTGGCATATTCGGAGGATCGCGTTTCCATCAAAAAGAAACTGAGCGCCCACGCTTCACTGTAGGCATCGAGCGTTTGCGTTTGGAAAAGGCGGTCGCTCGCAATGAATTTCTCCAACAAATAATTGACTCGTCGCTGCTTGACATAATTGCCGAACCAGACAAACCGTTCCCGATTGATCCTTGACGAAGCCGGCCCGGTTTTTGAAGCCGAGCGAGATTCAGGATGTTCAAACACCATCGCCAATCCTTCGACAATCCAGCGAGGTGTTTCCGCCAATCTCGAATGCAACCCGATATTGAAAGCGACCTGATGCGTCGCTTCATGAATGATCGTATCGCGCAACGAACTTGAGGCGTCCGCCCTGGCGAAAGATGAACTGTCGAGGGAAGCGGGAAATTCCAACGCGGCTGTCTGTCTGGATGTCGCCGGATCGAACAAGGCAATCCGATTTGTATTTATCTGATAGTAACCAGCCAGTCCGCTTGTGTTTGTAATTCCTTCTGCATTTGCATATTTCACGAACTGGGCATGATCAGGAAATATGATCGCGACCAACGGGAACTCAAGCGGCTTGATTTCGAAGTCCCGCGTCGAAAAATAGAGATACATTTCGCGATAAAGCTGTTCAAACAACTTGCCATATTTTTTTCCGTATCCCGGAGCTGCACAGACAAGGTAATGCGTTGTGCCAATAATCTCGAACTCTTTTCCCAGTTCCAAGCGCAAATGCGAACGCATTTCCGCCGCAGAGTACGGCTTGAAATTGTTGGCCATCCGCTTAAAACCGGTAACCGCCTTGAACGGGAACGATTTTATCTTCCCGTCACGTTCCAGCAGCCAACAGTAGTCATCGTTGTGAACAATTTCTTTTCCGATGTATGTTTCTTTATTTGTTTGAATCTTCAATAACGGAGTCGCTGCCTGTGCCGAGGAGCAGAGAATCATCACAACATTTGCAACTGCACCTGCGACTACTGAAACAAATTGCAACTTTGGTCGCATAAGATTCTCCTAAAATGGATAAATCCGGTGTGTTCAAAAGCCGACTGAAGCAGGCGCACAACAGCCGTACCACTCGTTTTCAAGATAGACTACTGATGCTCAAACATAGACTATCGAACGGGATGCGGGCGAAAATTTCCCGCCGCCTGGAGTCAAAAAGTTGAGAACTCGCCGAAAAATGGTTCCAGAAACCATCAATGATGCCCAAAAGCATCATCGGGCAGATAAATCGAAGATAAAACGTGAAAAATCAGAAGCCGTAGCACACCGGAACATTTACGGGACAAATTGCATTATCTGCCTTGGCTCGCTTCCCGGTTTGTTCCTTGGTAAACTCTTTGTAACTGGAGAGGTATAAGCATGCTCCTTTGACTCGACAGTGATTCACATGACAGTGTTTTTCGGAAATATGTTCCCGGAGATGTCCCCCCGGAATCGAGTCGTCCAAAGTCAACTGGAACACTAAAGCAAACATCACACAACAAATGACATCCTGTCAAGATACATACCGTTAGCCAACCATGATGAGCACACCTGAAAAGAGTGATTTGATCGACCAGGAAATCGAATTCGATCCCGTAGAGGACGCCATCCAGGCAATTCGTGAAGGGCGAATGGTCATTGTTGTCGATGCCAGTGATCGGGAAAACGAAGGCGATTTCATTTGTGCGGCGGAATCGATCACTTCTGAAATGGTCAACCTGATGCTCAGACAGGGGGGAGGCGTGCTTTGCGTCCCGATGGTTGAGGAGGAAGCCCAACGATTGCAACTGGGCCCTGCAGCCGGTCAATCCCCCAATACAACGGTGCATCATACCAACTTTCTGATTCAAGTTGATCATGTCGATGCCGGCACCGGGGTTAGCGCGGAAAATCGGGCGAAAACGATCCGTGCGTTGGCCGATCCTGCCACAAAGCCGGAAGATTTTGTCCGCCCCGGTCACATTTCCCCTCTGCTGGCCAAAGAAGGTGGAGTTCTCAGACGGGCCGGGCATACCGAAGCGACGGTCGATTTGATGCGGCTGGCCGGGAAGCGTCCCGTCGGTGCACTGATCGAAATACTCAGCCCCAGCGGATCAGGCATGGCAGATTCGCGGGAATTGAAGGCGATGGCGAACCAATACAACATGCCGATTATCTCCATCTCGAGTTTGATTCGATACCGCAGACAGCGCGAACATTTGGTCAAGCGCGTTGCGGAAGTTCCTATTCAAACACGGGATTATGGGACTCCCACATTCATTGCCTATCAGGTTGCGCATGAAGAACAGGAACCGCTGGCGATCGTCTGGGGAGATTTGCAGTCTGTCGAATCGCCACTGATCCGAATGCACTCATCCTGCTTCACGGGTGATATTCTCGGTTCTCTTCGTTGCGACTGCGGAGACCAGTTGCACATGGCGATGGAAATGATCGCCCATGAAGGTGTCGGCGCGGTTGTCTATCTTCCTCAGGAAGGTCGCGGTATCGGGTTGACGGCCAAGTTGCAAGCCTACGAACTTCAGGATCAGGGGCTGGATACCGTCGAGGCAAACCTTCGCCTTGGTTATAAAGCTGACCAACGGGATTTTATGGTGGGGCTGCAAATCTTGAAGGATCTGGGATTATCTTCCATCCGCTTGCTGACCAACAACCCGAAGAAAACCGAAGCGTTCGAAAAATGGGTTGACCTGAAAGTTGTGGAACAGTTACCGATCATCGCCCCGCCGGAAAAAAGACGGGAAAAGTACCTGGCAACCAAACGGGATAAAATGGGACACGCCCTGCCCGGTGATCTGAAGAAATCTGCGACAACGGAACAAATGAAACAGACGGAACGGACGGAAAAATAATCAGCGGGGCTGGCCAAACCTATTTCGTCCAGCCATTCGCATTCATCCAGTTTTCGACCAGGCCAGTCCAGGCGGATGTGCCGGGAATTTTTTTCGCCAGGCCGACACCATGCCGCCCGGTTTGAAACAGATGCAATTCCCCCTTGACCCCGTGCTCGATCATCGCCTCGTAAAACAAAATGCTGTTCATCACGGGAACCGCCTGATCCTGCTCGGTATGAAACAAAAACGTGGGCGGAGTTTGCGGAGTCACCTGCAATTCGTTGGAAAGTGACTCCACAAGAGCAGGATCCGGGTTGGGGCCTAACAGATTGTTCCGGGACCCTCGATGCGTATAATTCAACTTCATGGTGATAACGGGATAACAGAGAATGGCGAAATCCGGTCTGCAACTTTTTCGATTCACATGATCCTGATCGTTTGGCTTTCCCGCATCAAAGTGTGTCGCGGCAGTCGATGCCAGATGTCCTCCGGCAGAAAAGCCGATCACACCGATGCGATTCTCCTCGACATTGAATTCTTTGGCGTGTGCGCGAACGTAACGGATAGCGCGTTGAAGATCCTGTATCGGCGCAGGATGCGGATACCGTTTCCCCAATCGATATTTCAAAACAAACGCCGTCACTCCGAAAGAGTTGAACCAGCTGGCGATTTCATGTCCTTCATGGGCCATTGCGTGACCACCGTATCCACCGCCGGGACAGACAACGACACCACATCTGTTGGCCGACCCCCGTGAAACCGGATAAACCGTCATGGTCGGCTTGTCCTGCGGTAACTCACCAACGGCACCGGGAGCACCATCTGGCCAAAGCAGAAGTGTCTGCAGTGGAGCTAACGACTCTGCAACGACTGATGATGACGGTGTGGCCAGAACCAACATGGCCAGAACCGGCGAAAACAGGACGGAAAAAAACATTCGAGAGGGAAACAGGTACTGCATGATCATTCTACTTTCTGACTTCTATTTTCTGCTTCTACCTTATGATCAAACGATACGCCCAAACGATGCCGGGCTGCCCGAGCAAACGCTATCAAACGGTAAAATATATTTGCAAAAGAAAACCGTTATTTACCGTAAATCGAAAGCGGCCATTTCCAGATGATCGCGAACATAAACAATGCCGTCAATCAGAGCATGCGGATTCCAGACGCGACTGGTGCGGGGCAACACTTTTTGCCTCGCCAATTCCTGGAACTTTTCGGGATCCGCTTTGACCATCGCCAAGTCGCCATTTTCCGCGATAATCAACAGTTGATCGTGTGTCAACAAAACCTGGCCGTGTCCGTAACGTCCTTTTTTCCACTGTTTTTTACCGGTTTTGGGATCAATGCACATCAAAATTCCTTCATCCAAACCGTACACGTATCCCTGATGGTAAACGGGGCTTGAAAATTTTGTTCGCATGATTCTGACATCGTGCCAGATTTCGGCCACCTGCCAACCGCCCTGTCTGTCCTGTTCCACATGCAGCAGCGCACTTCCCATGGAATAGCTGGAGGAAATGAAAACATCCTTCCGGTTTTCCAGAACGATCGGCTGGGCACAGTTCACTTTGGCTCCGTTGATATAGGCGTGATGCCAAAGTTGCTTGCCGTTTGTCATATCGTGCCCGCTCAAACCGTGTCCGTCGAAAATGATGATCTGTTCGAGTCCATCAATTTCCCGAAGCATCGGCGAGGAATAACCGCATAAATTCTGACTGTTCCCGGCCTCATCGAACTGGTCTACTCCCGCGCATTTCCATAATATGCTGCCATCTTTCAGACTCAGCCCCACCAAACCGTTTCCCTGAGGCCCGCCGGGATTGATGCAGACGGTCTCACCATAAACAAGCGGACTGGAGGACATCCCCCACACGACATTCGGGATTTTCAAATCGTGTAAAATGTTTCTGGCCCAGATCAGTTTTCCTGTTTGAAAATCGAGACAGGTAACATCCCCCATCGCCCCCATGGAAACAACAACCCCCTGCGAGATCGTCGGCGTGGTGCGTGGCCCCAAACCTCCCATTGCTTCGAAAAAACGGGCGGGGTATTGA
>JALTOP010000132.1 GCA_027000105.1 Planctomycetaceae bacterium
ATTCCCCAGGATCGTGTGATGGTCGAGACCGATTGTCCCTATCTCGCCCCTGTTCCGTATCGTGGGAAACGGAATCAACCCGCTTATGTCAGGCACACGGCGGAAGTGCTTGCAGAATGTTACGGTATGAGCTTTGACGAAATATGCCGCATCACATCCACAAATGCCCGGAGCTTTTTCTGATCTGGCTCTCCTGCCGCTTTGCCTGGAACAAAGGTTGAGCTTTGTGTCTGATGCAGCGTCGCGTCCATTCCGTACAGGAGTATAGGAGAGGTTCAGGCCATTAAATACAGGAAAGCGTCTTCGGCCTGTTTTATGTTCGCCTTGCTATCCAGAAATCTCAGAAGCAAATGGAACCCGTACAAGGTTTTGATGCGGTGGGTCAGTCGGGCATCATCTCTTTTGAGCATTCCCTTCCAGTAGATCGGTTCAAACGGATGCTGCTCCGCTTTGACGACGGGGCCAAGTTCCGCTGATAAATCCGGCAATGAAAGCCATAGTTGTAGATGGTGATGGTGCGCGGGCAACGCTTTTTGGGCGAGTCCACGAAAACCGAGTTGATCCAGTTCAACAATTCCTGCCGCATGGTTGATCAGATGCCAAAGTCCTCCGAAGCCCTGGCGTCTTACAGCCGCTTCGCTGACAAGTGTCGAAATCATTATTTCTGCCATCTGCGTCAGATTTCGATATCCGGGCAGCGGTTTTGATTTCTTCAAGGAGATTTCTTTTTCTGTCAGCCAGCCTTTTTCTTTTCCGAAATAGGCACGACCTGCGTGAGCCTGATCGAAACCGGCAATCAGTTTCCGGATGCCGGCTACGATTGACGGAGTCGCGTATTCCGGGTGATCGATCAGAGCCCGCATCGCCAGAGAGGCGAAAATGACATTGTGCCCCGACTGTCTTGTTTTGGAAACATTTTTATCCAACGACCGGGCAATCGATTCGGCGGAGTTTTCCAATGCTTCTTCTTGGGGAAATTTTTTGAAAAGATCCTGCGGTTTCAAACCGGCCTTACGGGGATTGAACCAGATTGCTTCTTCTCCCTGAAGGATTCGATTTAACTCACTTTCCACGCCTCGGTAAACAGCTTCAGGCAGGTCAGTATTGTCTTCTCCGAAAAAATATCCCGCGAGAAGGGCTGCTCCAAGATGACCGGACAGAACGCTGGCCTGGTGAGCGTGTCCCAATCCGCAAATTCCCCGATAGAGGTAGCCGAAATCGATCATTGTCATTCCCATTCACAGTGATGGTTGCAGGTGTCATTCATGGTAGCCATATGCGTCACCACACCACAGGGAAATCTTTGCGTTTTCGCGAAGATTGTAACGAATGAATTGTCTGCATCCGGGAGCTATTGTATGCTTGAGGCTTGGAGTGTTATTACAGCGCGGAAGTTTGTTGTTTGAAATTATGAAAGGTAGCCATGAGTTACAATCGCCGTCAATTCTTGCAGGTTGGTACTGCTGCGTTTGCAGGGATGTCCGTTTCGACCTTACCGGGGTTTACCCTTGCTGCAGATTCAAAACCGAAAATTCAGGTGTCACTTGCCCAGTGGTCTTTGCACAAAATGCTTTTCGCTGGGAAACTGGATCATCTCGATTTCGCCAGGACAGCCCGGCAGGAATTCGGGATTCACGGTCTTGAGTATGTCAACCAGTTTTTCAAGGATAAGGCGAAAGACGAAAAATACCTGCGGGAAATGAAACGGCGCGCAGCCGATGAAGGAGCAACCAGTTTGCTGATTATGATCGATGGTGAAGGTGCGTTGGGAGATCCGGACGAGAAAAAACGGCGAACTGCTATCGAGAATCATTACAAATGGGTGGACGCGGCCAAATATCTCGGGTGTCATTCCATCCGCGTCAATGCGAGAAGTAGCGGATCGTATGAGGAACAGTTGGAACGGGCAGCCGATGGCTTGCGCCGTTTGACCGAGTACGGTGCCCGGAATGAGATCAACATTATTGTAGAAAACCATGGCGGTCTGTCTTCAAATGGACAATGGTTGGCCAGCGTGATGAAAAAGGTCAATCACCCGCGTTGTGGAACTCTTCCCGATTTCGGAAATTTTGCAATCGATCGAGGTAAGGGGATCTGGTACGACCGCTACAAGGGCGTCAAGGAATTGATGCCTTATGCGAAGGCAGTCAGCGTAAAAACTTCTGATTTCGACGATCGCCCCTATGTAACGGTAGATACGCGTTTCCATAAGGAGACCGATATCCTGAAGATGATGAAAATCGTTATCGACAGTGGCTACACAGGGTACGCCGGCATTGAGTACGAAGGGAGCAAACTTGACGAGTTCGAAGGAATTCGTCGTTCCAAGAAAATGCTGGATGCCGTCCTGGCCAAGCTGCTTTAGTATCAATCTTTTGAATTGATGTTGAATGTTCTGATGAATGTGATTCCGTAAGTTTTTCACTTGCGAAATTATTCGAGTATGAACATCAATTGCCGCTTGTAGCAGTTTCTGGTTACTTTCCCCGAACCGGTGCGCAACGGACTTTTATTGCACCGGTCAGGGACAAAGCCGACATGAGCATCGGAAGTTGCGCGTACACATGAAGCGATACCTGTTGCTGCGGCGATGTTGACACCAGCCGCGACAGTCTCGCTGAACGCCTCGAAACTGAAAAGGGGCTGATCACGGCATCGCAGTCCGTTTGTGCAGACCTTTTATGTGGCGATGCATTCCAGCGTGACAACTCATTTCGACCCGGCAAATCGGTGTCTCACTCAACCGGTTTCTGATAGTGGCGACTGATAAAATCGTTCTGAATCCAGAGCAGTTTTTGAAAGGCTCGTTGCACTTTCAATTCCTGCTCCGCTTCCAGCCCGAAGCCCGCAATTGTTTGCATCAGAATATCTGACAACAGTCCCATCAGCGCGTTCATCTGGACTAACGGAACATCGAGTCGCTTGTTTCCTGCCAAAGGGGTGTGCATCTTGCCGACAACGTTGAGGTACGTCGCAATCTTCTTGTCGTAGCTGTGCCCAAGAAGATTCATCAGGTATCGCTGCAAATGTTCTCGGCGGAATTTTATTTGCGGGTTGTCCAAATCCAGATCCGCGATCGAATTCGGTGTCTCACCTTCATAACCGTGCTGCCTGGGAACAAAATGCCGGGCGGTTGCATCATAGCTCAGCATTTTGTCGTACGTCGCCTCGACAATTTGCGGGATCAGCGGAGCGAAATTTCCGATCACTGATCGAATGGCAGAGACATCCTCTTCGCCAAAGCCGATAAATTCAGCCAGATATTCGTACCGATAGACAATGTTTTCTTCCAATTTTGCTTCATCTATAGACTTCATTTTTCCTGCTTCCACCAATTGAGTCACGTCAGGGGATAATTCGCCAAAAAAATTCGACAAAAACAAAACGTCGGTCGGCATTGTAGAAACTTTTGCGCAATCAAACAGCCAACAGAAACCCCCGGTTTTCTCTTTTCGCTTTGAAAATACCTGAGAAAATGCCTTGCCAATTCCCAAATATGGAAAATGTTCAGGAAAAAACATAATAGGACATTGACGTCCACAATAGTGTTTCCTAACATAAGGTTCGTTTTACCTGCCAGTTCGCGATGCCGCAATCTGGCGGGGCTTGTCAGAAGTCATTGAAGCGAAGAATGGGAGAATTTCGATGTTTTGTAATCAGTGTGAACAGACGGCAAATGGAACGGGCTGCGTTGATATCGGTGTTTGTGGCAAAGATGAGGATATGCAATCTCTACAGGAAATCATTTTGTACGGACTGAAAGGGATGGCTGCCTATAAGAATCATGCCAGACGCTTGGGGCAGGTTGATGCCGAAGTTGATGCGTTTATTGAAGAAGCTCTATTTTCCACGATGACGAATGTCAATTTCGATATGGATACTCTTCTGGAAATCGTTCTGGATTGTGGAAAACACAATCTGCGAGTGATGGAGATGCTCGATAAGGGGCACAGCGAGCGTTTCGGTACTCCCGAACCGACAACTGTTTACGAGGGGACGAAAGAAGGGCCGGGTATTCTGGTTACCGGGCACGATATGGTTGATATCGCCGATCTGCTGGATCAAGCGAAAGATGCCGGCGTGAATGTTTACACGCACGGCGAAATGCTTCCCGCCCACAGTTATCCCAAGTTGAAAGCTCATCCCCATCTGGCTGGACATTACGGAACCGCCTGGCAAAATCAGCATCTCGAATTCACCCAGTTTACCGGGCCGATTGTTGCCACGACGAACTGTGTGCTTATTCCGTGGGAGTCCTATAAAGATCGCCTCTTCACGACCCGATTCACTGCAGTGCCCGGCGGAACCAGGATTAAAACGAATGACTTCTCACAGGTGATTGAGATGGCCAAGCAGTGTGCGCCGCTGCCTGAAAATAAGGTGAAGGAATCGACAATCGGCTTCCATCACAGTGTCATTCTGGGGCTGGCTGATAAAATTGTCGATGCTGTCAAGTCGGGCGAGATCAAGCATTTCTACCTTGTGGGTGGCTGCGACGGAGCGGAAGCCGGTCGGAACTACTTCACTCAGGTTGGTGAAAACGCGCCTCAGGATTCAATCGTCCTGACCCTCGGCTGTGGAAAGTTCCGTGTCCGCGATCATGAATACGGAACCGTGGCCGGTTTGCCCCGCTTCCTCGATATGGGGCAATGCAACGATGCGTTCGGTGCCATCCAGGTCGCTTTGGGATTGGCAAATGCATTCGATTGCAGTGTGAACGATTTGCCGTTGACAATGACTATTTCCTGGTTCGAACAGAAAGCCGTCGCGGTTCTGCTGACGTTGCTCTATCTGGGGGTTAAGGGGATTCGCATCGGTCCGGAAGCACCCGGCTTTGTAACGCCCAATGTCTTCAAAATTCTCCAGGACAAATTCGACCTGAAAATTATTGAAGCAGAGCCTCCCAAAGAACTGTTTGAATTGGCAACTGTCTGATTCATACGATCACAAATTGGTTGATAGCGAGCAGGCCCCGAGTGTTCCTTGCGCCTCGGGGCCTGCGCTTGCATCGCGGCTGTTCCGGTCTGTTTTTCAGTTTGCTCGGCTTGGTTGATGCATCTGTCCTGTTTCATTCGGCTCGATAGAACCAGCCAATCGGAACGGAGCGGAAACGGCTTGAGTACAGTCCGTTTTTTCCGCCAACGTAGTAACTCATTACCGCCCGGCCATGATGGAATGTCAAACTCGTATAGGCGTACGTGAAGTTGGGGTCTGTTTCGAGCTGCTTTTTCAGCCGCCAGGTTTTTCCTTCATCCGAAGATATCGCAACAGTCAGTGGAGTTCTCCTGCCGCCGTGCCCTTGTCCCTGAGAGTAGGTGTCGTTCCAGACGAGAATCAGATCGCCGGTCGATGGAATTCTGCGCAACGTTGAAGGCGCTTCCGGTGCCCGCACGCCCCACGATTTTGCCGGTGACCAGGTTTCTCCTGCATTCTTCGAATAACTTGCCGCGATATGTCCCGACTGGGTTCGAATAATCATCAGGATTCGGCCATCGTTCAGTTCGATTACTTCCGGTTCCATCGCACCGCGTTTGGAGTAATCAACGCTTCCTCGCCCCCGTTTCCAACTTTTTCCGTTGTCGTCGGAATAGAAGCAGAAGGACGTAAAGTGGTTGGTTCGGCGGACGTCATCAGTCCATGCAACCGGAACCAGCAGTCGCCCCGAAGAGAGTCGTGTGACGCGATCATTGTTCAATACATGATAACCTTTGCCTGGAGTCACCAGAATTGGCTTTCCAAAACTGGTTGCATCATCTTCTGAAAGTCGCAAAAAGACTTTCAGGTCGTCCAGATCGTTTTTCACCAGGTAGAACATGGCCAGTGGTGTTTTCTCTTCGAGCTTCTCCGCTGGATATCTCAACGTGACGGACATCACATTTTTCCCGCCGATGTTTTCCTGCAGAACTCGTGATTGGCTCCATGACCGGCCCTCGTCGGTTGATATTTTCCCGATGATATGGGCTTTGGCAAAATCGGAACTGCTTCCAATGAATTCGGTTGTTGCAAACAGCAAAGAGCCATTCCGTAACGCGATGATCGATCCTTCGCTGTAGCGTGGATTTTTTTTCGTTGCCTGGTAGACATCCCGTACGATCATTTCGTCAGGGTCGCGGGGTTTGGGCTGTGACAGGACGAACAGGGATTGAGCAGAACGAACACGGACATCGATATTTTCGTCATCGAGCAATTCGATCAATCGTTCTTTTGCACAAAGCATTCTCGCTTCTCCTGCAAACACGGCTGAGTATGTTCGCACAACTGGATCGTCACTTCGGAGATTCTTCATCAGACTCGCTTGCCCCTCGGGATCGCCCAGTGCCGCCAGTGCGTTGATGAAGTAAAGCTTTGAAAGCGGTTCCTGCACACGCTGCAATTCTTTTTTGAGAGGACCGATATCTGAAGAGTTGCCGATTCTTGCCAAAATCCAGGCAGAAATTCGAGCGATACTCTCATCCTTGTCCGTCAAGTGTTTACGAAGCAGAACGAACGCTTCCGGATTGCCCCACCGTCCCAGCGCTGCCGCCGCCATGAGCGCTTGTGTCAGATTTTTCGTCTGGTTCATCGCTGCCCGCAACGCGTTTCCGTTGCCAATTTCATTCACCTTGTACAGACTTTCGGCTGCATGAACATGGCCGTGGGGATCCTCGCCTTCCAAAATGTTGAGCATGATCGCAGCCTTGCTTCGATCGCCCGCTCTGACAATCTCCCGTGCCAATCCACAGCGATGTTGATCATCTGTTTCCGTTTTCAATTTCGGCTCCAGAAACATCCGAACCTCTTTTCCATACCCAGCCAGAGTCAATGCCTCAGCCGCGTGCATCGAAGGCCAGAATTCGTCTGATCGCAAAGCAGTCCGTAGTACGTTCAAAGCCTTTGACTCGATCTGACTGGTGAGTTCGATGGTGTTGCTCATTTTGCCATCATGTTTCTCAACTGCGACAGTTTCCTGTTGAACGACAGGACATGAAAGCAACGTGAGAGCCAGTCCGATAAGACAGCGATGAAACCAGTTGATTCGATACAGATGCAGCATTGCCGGTCACTTTCATCAGAAAGGGTTGTGGACAGGTAGAACAGAGTTACCAAGGGCAATTAGTAGCTGATTTCATTCTGCTTTACAATGCAGTCTGCTCCCACCAGTGCTGAGCGATGGCATCGCTTCATCAGAGTTTTGTGGAACGGATTTGTGGGTAATTTTCGCCTGGGGAGTTGACGCAAGTACACCCATGTGTTATAATGGACACTGTATGCTCATTCATTGAAGGGGAGAAAGGGGATATGAGATGTGGGATGTGAAGTTATGGCAGGAAGCGGCTGATTGGGAAGCAAATTGGGCATTGGAGCAGGGGGGATATACTTCCGGAGCTGTTGATGCGATTCAGCTGGCCCGGCGAATCGGCTGTGACGTCATTTTTGACCATCACCAGAGCAGCCGGGGGAGATTAAAACGATTGGGAAAGCGTTATGTCATTTTTCTCAAACCGGATCAACGGCCCGAGCGGATTCAGTGGGCTGCCAGTCATGAGATTGGGGAAACGTTGGCGTTCCGCGTTTTTCGTCGGCTTGGTGTTGATCCCACAGATGGCGAACCGGGGCTGCGAGAGCACGTCGCGAATTTGCTGGCGTCCCGGTTACTGCTTCCCGGTCCTGCGTTTTTTTCGGAAGCTGATGCTGTTTGTGAATCGCTGTTCCGTTTGAAAGAAATCTTCTCGACCGCCAGTCATGAACTGATCGCGATGCGCCTGCTCGATCGACCGGGGGACAATTGCGTTACGGTGGTCGATCAGGGCCGCATTAGCAAGCGTCGCCTCAGCAACTCTTCCTGCTCACACAGGTTGTTACCGAGCGAGAAACAGTGTTGGGAGCGGACACATTCCCAATGTTGCTATCAGGAATATGAGGACGAAACTTACCGTATTCGCTGCTGGCCTATTCATGAAGAACATTGGAAGCGGGAAATCGTGTTCACAAGTTTCAAGTGTCAGATATGAAACAGCAGGTTTCGATTTCGGGTGACAAGTTGCGAATGGGCTGGTGCAGTCACAGACCGGCGGCAGAGTTCGAATGACAGGGGAATAGAGTCGAACTGTTTAATTGCTCTCATTGTCACCATCATCATTGTTGCTGTTGCTGGGCAATCAATTTTTTTCGTTCAGTGATTATCTTGAAAGGATCGGCAGGCACAGCCTTGGGGTCAACGTATTTCTCCAAATCACGCAGGGCGATAACCCGGTAATTGTTTTCGGCCAGGTATTTCATATAGATTTCAAATTTCCCGACTGGTGTGTTGACCCAACTGTGAGCCAGGTCTGGTGCACCGTGAAATTGGAGGATGGCAATTCGCCCGTTTTTTGCTTGCTTCACCGCTCGGATAAAATCGGATAATTCCCAGTCCGGTCTTGCGTCGCCTGCGGTGGGAAGAAGCAGGGGATGATCTTTTCCCGGCTCATAGGCAACCCCTCGGCCTTTTTCATATGGATACTCCGGTGAACCGCCACGTCGGGCGAATTTGATATTCAACTTCTTCAGAAGTGGCAAAGCCTCGGCCGCAATTCCATTTCCCGGATAGGCAAAACTGGTAGGTACCGGAATTCCATGCTCTTTGCAACGTTCGTTGATTGCTTTCAGTTGGGCGGGATAGGCAGCCAACTGTTTTTTAAGGTTTTCCGGATGTGTTGCATCCAAACCGAGGTGATCACGCGTGTGATTACCGATTTCAAAACCATCCTGATGCAGTCTTGCGATTTCCGTCCAGCTCATGTAGTGGTTTTTGTTTGTCTTGAACTCGAACCCTTCGGTGATAAAAAAGGTTGCTCCGAATCTGTATTTTCGAAGCAAAGGTCGCACAACGGTGTAATGGGACTTCACAGAATCATCGAATGTCAGCACGACAAGTTTATCTGGAATCGGCAGTTTGGGTACTGGTGATTCAGCCAGCGCCGAAGCCCCGGTTTTCAACAGGAACAGTATTCCAATCGCGATCGCAACGATTCGTTGAAAAGTCATCTTCGATGCTTTCTGTCTCTCGGATTACGGAACAAAGTGTCCTGCTGTGTGACACTATTGTTACCACTTGGCCGACTCGGAAAAAATGAATTGTGCAAACCCCGGCAAGGGAGCCAGATCTGTTTCATCCCGGGTATGAAACGCAACAGAGTGAATGCAACAGGGAAGGGGACTGCCGGCGCACTGTGTCGGATATCCCCCGCTTCTGTTGAGTGTAACCATATTCCCCAAGGGGCCTGGAGCTTGTTGACGTTATGTCCGTTTCAGGTGTTACCGGGATGACGATCAGCCCGGTGACGGATCATACGGTGCTCGATTTGCGTCCTGTATCGTGCCGTGGTGTGGGGAGGTATTCGACAGTCGGAACCTGTTTGACCGGCTGCGGATACATTGTCATCAGTTTCATGAAATCATCTGGCATCTGGTCGCTCACGCAGAGACCGAACTCCTTGGCATCTTCGTATGTAATGGCATGGTCGTGAGTCCAGCGCCCTTCAGAAAGCATGGTTGCCAACTCCTCCGCCTTTTCAGGGTGGCATTTATCCATGAGCAGTTCACCGGCCGTTTTGTTGACCTGTTTAATGGCCTTGCCGGCCTGGTCTGCGAGAATAAGTGTTTGATCGTCGATTTTATCAATGTTTTTCTGTTCGAGCACTTTCAGGATGGAAGCAGCCGGGTATTGACCAAGCTGTGGATCGACCGGTCCGAGAACCGCATGGGGAGACATGACAATTTCGTCGGCAGCCAATGCAATCAGTGTTCCTCCCGACATCGCATAGTGAGGGACAAACACGGTGACTTTCCCGGGATGTTTGTGGATGGCTCTTGCAATTTGCGTGGCGGCCAGCACCAATCCCCCCGGAGTGTGGAGCACCAAATCGATCGGTACATCGGAATCGGTCATGCCGATGGCCCGCATGATTTCTTCGCTATCGTTGATGTCGATGTACTTCATCAGTGGAAAGCCGAGCAGACTCATCGTTTCCTGGCGATGGGCCAGCAGGATCAGACGCGACCCCCGTGAGTTTTCGATCTTCGCTATCATTCTGGCACGAGCCGCTTCCATCAGACGACGCGAGAGAACCGGTTGCAACATCATTATCATAAAAAATAACCAAAAGAGGCTACTGGAATCCATCAGCTTCATCCTTTTGTTTAACGTATCAAATTCACTTAATGATCTGGAATCATACCTGTCAGACGGAGTTGCCCTTGCAATCCGCGCGTGTCAGTCACTTGGCCCAACCATGTTCGTAGGTTCCTTCGTCTCGATAAGGTCCGCGGCGTTCGCCGATTGGCCTGAGGAACAGACCGTAAATCAATGCTCCAGTGGTGAACCCTCCCACATGGGCCCAGAAGGCAATTCCGCCTGCCTCCTGCATCGAACTGGAAAGCAAAGTGGCATAGCCACTGACCAGTTGGAGCAGAAACCAGTATCCCAGGTAAAAGAACGCCAGAAAGTCGAACAGCAGTGGAAAAATGAAAATGGGAATCATGACGATGACCCGTGAAGTCGGAAAGAGCATGAGATAGGCAGCCATGACCCCTGCGATCGCCCCGGATGCACCAATTGCAGGCATTGTCGCTCCCCAATTGACAAGTGTGTGGACAACGCCCGAACTGACCCCGCAAAGCAGATAGAACGCAAGATAACGAAACGGTCCCATCCGGTCTTCCACATGTTGACCAAACACCCATAATGTCCACATATTGCCGATAATATGTGCCCAGCCTCCATGCAAAAACATGCTTGTCAGGAAGGGCCAGTAGTTCTCGGCAGGAATACCAAGATTCATTGCCCATTGCGGATTGGTAAATCGCGCGGGGACAACACCGAAGTGCATCATGAAGGCTTTCAAGGCATCGGGGGATAATTGTAGCTCAAACAGGAAGAACAGCGCGTTGATCCCGATGATTACCCAGGTAACGATCGGCGGATGACGGCTGACTACTGTTGTTTGCAGAGGAAACATATCGTAAAACGTTTCTGTTGAATGGTTCGGGATTCAGGGGATAGCGACACCCAGCGAACGCAGGACGGTAACCAGACGGATCAGCGGTAGTCCCAGTATTGCAGTGTGGTCTTCTGTGTCAACCTTTTCGAATATTGTAATTCCTGCGGCTTCCCAGCGGTAGCCACCTGCACAATCAAATGCCTGGTCACGATCAACGTAACGGGCAATTTCTGCATCTGTCAATGTGCGCATCGTCACAAGAGTCCTGTTCGTGAATGCGTAGCTCGTCTGCTGATGGACAAGGCAGACCGCGGTGACGAGTTGATGCGTCTTGCTGTTAAGCTGTTTTAACAGATGGATATTATTTTCGCGAGTCGCCGGTTTCCCCAGTGTTTTTCCATCGAACTCGACAATTTGGTCGCTGCCGATGACAATCGAATCCGGATGGGACTTCGCCACGCTTTCAGCTTTCAGTCTGGACAGGATTTCCGCTACTTCAGTTGGTTGCAGCGATGAATCATTTTGAACTGTCGACTCATCGATTTCGGGTGGAATGGCTCGAAACTTCAGGCCGATCTGTCTCAGTAGGCGTTGGCGGTAAGGCGAAGAACTGGCAAGAATGATTTCTGGCAAAGAAGGCGATTTTTCCTGATCGGGCATTTCTTGATCGGGTTCTTTTCTATCGGACATCTTCGCTCAACCCGTATTCCTCGATTTTTTTGTGAAGGGTGTTTCGGTTGATACCCAAGCGTGTAGCTGTTTTTGTTTGAACACCCTGACAGTTTTTCAATGTTTGCAAAATCAGCTGTTTTTCAACGAGTGAGACAATTTTCTGATAGAGGTCTTTGTCCTCGGTGGAGCTTTGCATCATGCCCATTGTGACAAGTTCTTCACAAATGGAGTTGAGATCTTTCTCTGTTTTCATTCCGAGCCGGACAGGTGCCAGTCCCCGGACATGAGGGGGAAGCAAATCGGGTGTAAATTGGCCGGTGGTAGATATCACAACAGCCCGTTCGACGTAGTTCTCCAGTTCGCGAACGTTGCCGGGCCAAGAATATGTCTTGAGGAACTGCCTGGTCTGTTCAGGGACGCTGAGCGGTTCGCAGTCGTTTTCCTTCGCATATTTGTCGATAAAGAAATCGAGTAGTGCATCGAGATCGTCGATACGCTCTCGAAGTGGAGGCAGATAAATCGGTAACACATTCAGACGATAATACAGATCTTCCCGAAAACGTCCTTTCTCGACTTCATCGAGAAGTTCCCGGTTCGACGCCGCCAGAATCCGGGTGTCGACAGAAATTGTTTTCGTATCGCCAACACGTTCGAATTCATGCTCCTGAAGAACTCGCAGCAGTTTTACCTGGAGTGGAAAACTCATGGAATTGATTTCATCCAGAAAAATTGTTCCGCCATGAGCCGCCTCGAAACGACCGGTTCGGTTATCAACCGCAGAAGTAAACGCTCCCTTGACGTGACCAAACAGTTCACTCTCCAGGAGGGACTCACTTAATGCGCCACAGTTGACCCGGACATAAGGGCCGCTGCCTCGCGGGGAAAGCTCGTGAACCGCCCGGGCAATCAGTTCTTTGCCCGTTCCCGTTTCGCCCATCAAAAGGACAGTTGCAGAACTGCGTGCTGAAAGCCTTGTCGTACGATAAACCTCCTGCATCGCCGGGCTGTCGCCGATAACGCCCCGGAGTGTGTCACTGTTTTCGACAGAGAGTTTCGTCATGAATCACTTCTGCATAATTAACAAATGGAATGTGCTGATTAAACCACAGAGCGCACGCTTATAATTCTGATGCTCAGTTGTCCGAGGTGATGTGGGATCGGCAGTCTTATTTCTTGCCGGCCAACTGTTGTTGGTACGTTGGTAACATACTTTATTGTTCAAATTTGCCTGCCTGCATTGTAGGCGATTAGGCAGTTTGTTTATAGTCATTATCAGATGACGAATTCAAAAGATATGAGAAAAAGTAGGTAGTACTCGCGAGGTGCCTGCTAAGTGTGCATCTTTTGTGTCTGGATGCCCGTCGAGTGCGCATTGCATGGGGTTTTTCCAGGCGTAGTTTGCCGCAGCATTGCCGAAGTGGCGATCATAAGGCTGCGAGCCAAAAGCCTGTTAGCTTTGGGCCTTTCCGTGCCAAACCCCATGTTCAGGAAATCAGTCTGTTTGCTGCTGAGTGAATCTGTTTGGGAACGCGAGCAGATTTACCCTGTAGCAACTGCAAATAAAACGGCCCATTATGGATAGATTTATTCTCTTCATTGTTTTTTATGGCTCCGGTGAATACGATTCCTCGATGAAGTGTTGCCTTCGGGTCTCGGGTGTGGGGATGCCGGTTTATTGCGATATATTTTAATGCGATACCTTGGCCTCCGCTTCAAACGTTTGTGAGGCATGGGATAACTGTTTGAATCAAGGAATTTGATGATGAGATTCTGTCTGCCCGTTTTTCGGCTGTTAGCTTGCTGTTCTACTGTTGTTGCTTTTGTAGCTTTGCCGTCACTGGGGCAGGAGAGTTGGCCACAGTTTCGCGGTCCCCTGGGTAACGGCCATGCGCCCGATGCGAAAATTCCTCTGAACTGGTCTGAAAGTGAGCATGTTACCTGGAAGGTTCCGGTTTTGGGGGAAGGGTATTCGTCTCCCGTTATCTATGGTAATCAACTCTGGTTGACTACCGCGATAGTCGAGAAGTTGTCCGAGCAGGAACAGGAAGCCAGGCTTGAAAAGGTGGAGTTCTCAACGAGAGGCCTGCAGGTGTCCGGCGCGTTGACCTTGAAAGCGATCGCTTTTGATATTCATTCCGGTAAGCAACTGTTTGAAGTCGATCTGTTTCACTATGATGAAACCAGTCCGAAACATGTCACCAACAGTTACGCTTCCCCAACGCCTGTCATTGAGAAGGGGCGAGTCTATTGTCACTTCGGGGAGTACGGTATTTGTTGTGTCGAAACGACTACTGGAAAGGTTTTGTGGCGGAATCAGGAACTGAAAATCAACCATCAAAATGGCCCCGGTGCATCACCAGTGATGTGGAATGATCTGATTATTGTGCATTATGACGGAATTGATGATCAATTTATCGCCGCTTTCAACAAGTCCGATGGAAAAATTGCCTGGAAAACCGTTCGCACCGGCAAGACAGCAGATCTGCCGCCTTATAAAAAAGCGTACTGTACCCCCACGATTACAGAAGTGAAGGGGAGAGCTCTACTGATTTCTCCCGCTGCTGATTGGGTATATGGTTACGATCCGGAAACGGGGAAGGAGCTTTGGAAGGTTTCCTATGGCAAGCTGGGCTTTTCAACGGTATCCAAACCGGTGATCGGTAATGGCATGGTCTATATCTGCACCGGCTTTATTCGATCCCGCCTTGTTGCATTGAAATTCGAGGAAACAGGGCAGCCGAGTGATTCGGATATTGTTTGGCACTCTGATAGACAGGTGCCTCAAAAGCCGTCACTGCTTCTGCTGGGCAAGGAGCATTATTTCGTCAATGATAAAGGGATAGGGATGTGCCTGGATGCGGTTACAGGCGAACAAATCTGGCAGGAGCGTTTTGAAGGGAAGTATTCCGCTTCGCCAATTTATGCTTCCGGTCACATTTACTTTTTCAATGAGCAGGGAAAGACAACCGTTATCAAGCCGGGAAAGGAATTCAAGGTTGTCGCGGAAAACTATCTCGATTCCGGAATGAAGGCGTCCGCTGCCGTTGTTGAAAATGCCCTTTTTCTGAGAACAACAAGCCACCTGTACCGTATCGAAGATTGATTGCCGCCCATAAATTGCCTTAAATCGGTTCGCATCAAAAAAACGGCGGCTATCGATCTGCATCACCCGGTTCGATGCGTGTGTCTATTTCTTCTTCAAGCCGATTTTTTCAAACGGAATGGGCTTGAATTGGGGGAGCAGTTTGTAGATCGCTGAGTTCTTTCGCAGGCGGAAATCGCCCCGTTTTCCATCGACAAATCCGGCTTGTGGGCCTGTAACCTGAATGTTGTTTTCATTGACGATGTACGGTTTGGCTGCCCCGTGGATCGCATCAGGTTTGCAGTTGACTCCCACGTTATTTCTCAGAATGGTTCCCTTCGGCGCCCCCGGTTCGTCTTTCCATAAGCCAGGTAGTTTCGGATAGCGGCTTTTCCAGAGTTCCGATTGAATCGGCATGGCGTCCAGTCGCGTCTTCATTGTGGTTGAAACAGAACTCTTTGCCCAACCCAGTCCACGCGCATCGACATGAATGCCAATTTTGCAATTGATGATCAGGTTGTTTTCGACAATGACATCCCGCCCGCCACCAATCAGAAAGGCGCGATAGATGTCAAACATCACATTGCCATGGACCAGGGTACCGCTATACATGTCGTCAAGATAGATTCCGCTGCATCCCCGGTTTTCATGCCCGTGCAGGTGGTGGAGATAGTTGTGTCGAATGATGGTTCCGCGTGTTGTCCAGTCACGACCGGAATACACGGCACCGGCATCATTGGACTCCTGGCAAACATGATGAATTTCATTCAGTTCCAGCAAGTGATCGTTACCGCCAAACAGGATGCCGATATGGGGCGAATTGTAAATCAGGTTATGAGCCACCTTCTGACCAACACCATTTACCGAGATCGCATGGCAATACATTCGCTTCCATCGTCCGTAATCGTGAATCTCATTGTTGATGGCCTGATGATGGGCGGGTGTCAATGTTTTGCGGTCACCCCCGGAAAGCCTGATTCCACTATCGAACAATTCAGACAGGTGGCAATTTTCGACTCCATTCGACTCACCCCCTGAAATGGATACACAACAGCGTCCTGTTTGACGAAAACGACACCGATCAACCTTCACCCGTTTTGAATTGTTGATACGGATGGCAGTTCCCCGCGTTCGCTCAAAATTCAAATTTTGAAACTGCAGATCGGAAGCTCCCTGGACATCAAACAGTCCATCAGTTGTTGATAGGGTGATTTTTCCTGATTTCAGTGAACCGGGAGGCCAGAAATAAAGGTTGCCATTTTGATGATCAAGCACCCACTCCCCCGGTTGGTCCAGTTCTGAAAGAAGATTGAATGCGTAATACCATTGCCCCTTGCGGTAACCGTAATGGTGATGGGGCGGTTTCAGTTCGATAGTTTTCTGTGTCGGATCAATCGATGCAATCGGCTGTCTGCCTTCTGACCAGTCCCAGAACCAGTAGCCATGCAGCCACGGATCCGGTTCGTTCAGCCAGCGACCTTGCTGATCCTCCTTGTAAACGAATTTTCCGATCCTGTCCCCTTTGGTGCCACGAATATCAACCGGTTGATTCCTGATGACGTCGACAATTTTCACAAATCCCTCGGCTGGCCAACGTGTGACTGACATGGCCCGACTATTATAGAAAAGGAACGGCGGATCATTTTTCCAGTCCGATAATTTCTCGATTCCCAATTCGTGCAGGTTAGTCACAAGCACATGTCGGCGGGATTTTTTCGGGAGTAGATCAAGAATGACTTCATCGCTCACCGGTTTTGCATTTTTGATTGGAATTGCTCCCGTGAAAGTCACCTTCTGACCGGGAGAAGCGCGGAATATCACTGGGGCCCCCTCTTTTCCGCTGAACTCTCCATCGATTACCACCTTCTTCGCCAGGTAGTATTCTCCCCCCATGAATTCAACAACGATTCCATCCCGAGGCACACGATTATTCATTTTGAGTTGGTGAATCGCCTTTTTTACCCGCTCGATGGTGGCAAATGGTCCATCATTTTTCGTCGGCAATGGAACCTGCCCAGACCAGTCATCACGGCCCTTGAGGGAAACATAAAATGTTTTGGGAACTCCCCAGACGGCTTGCCCACTGACAAAAAACAGTAGGGAACAGTGGATTAACATGAACAAGAAATGACGAAGGTGGGGCATTGTCATCTTTTTTCTGATGGAGAGGAAAGTTGATGGACACGAGAAAATTATTTTACTTTACGTTGGCGTGAAACCGCCATCACGTCCATTACCGAAGTCAATGCAGGGCATTCAATCTTGTGCTGGAACCCATCATAATCTGGGCACAAAACCTGGGCAGGTTATCTGGCTTGAATCTTGACCTGGAGGATACCTTTCAGACACCCGCTCCATGATTCCCAGGCTAAAATAAGATAGAAAATGAGATAAAGCAGACACTGTATTGACCCGTGAGCAGAGAAGCAGCGAACGAAAAAGACGAATGCCTGCTTTATGGAACGGGAACGGCCAGTACGTCAATGAACTCCTTGAGCCGTTCCGTCGCTCTCGCATTATGGAGCGCCCATTGTGTATTGATAAGGCGAAACGTCATTTCTTCTTGGCGCGAGCGGCTCTTTTTTTGCGCGAGGCTTCGAGAATGTCGTTAAGCTCTTTCTTTTGTCTCTCAGTCAATATGCTTTGAATTTCGAGTGATTGCTGGGTGCGCAGGTCTTCAAGTTCACGGAGAAGAGCTTGAATTTTCGATCGATAATCGGCCTGGATTTGATAGATTTTTTCTTTCTGAGCCTTGCTGAGTCCAATTTTACCATAATTATTGGGCAGGCGACGCACTGCCTTTGCCTTGCCTTTATCAGGTGCCTGGGTGCCTTCATCCGCAAACCCGGTTCCAGCGATCAACAAAGCAATATGGACAGCAACAATCTTCAGCAAAAATTTCATTTATCTCATCCTTTTCTCGACTCATCGTTACCGATCTTGCCCCCGAGTTGAGTTCCATTCAAATACTCAAACAGAAGCAAATAGACAGATATTACAGATGCAACTATTGTGCACCTCCTGCTCCCTGATTTCAAGTAATCCCACGGGACAACTCGAAAGGTGATGGTATCTGGTAGGTGGCCCCCGTGATTCTACCTCTGTCCCTCAAGGATGGCATACATATCTCGGAAGCGGTTTTGTTCAAACTCGCCCTGTTTCTTCACAATATGCTCATCGTATGAAGAGCAGGGTGGAATATTGTTTTTTTACTTTCCAAATGATGATTGATCCGATATACTTCTCCACGTCGAGATGGTCGGCCCCTCGCATGGCGGGTAGTCGCTTCGCGTTTCCTTTTGTAAGGTAAGGGGCGGCATTTTGACGCATTGACTGCTACTTGGAGTGGTTGAATTCAGGAGAGATGGCAGAGTGGCCGAATGCACCGGTCTTGAAAACCGACGTACCGAGAGGTACCGGGGGTTCGAATCCCCCTCTCTCCGCTCCTGATCCCTTGGGGCTGCGTAAACGTCTTGTTTTGTAGCCCGAAAAGGTTTTCGGGTTTTGAAGAATCTGTTTTTGTACTGTTTTTTATCCGCCGCCGAGACAGTTTGCGGCGGTCTGCCCAAAGGCGGTCCACTCAAACGGATGCCCCGCTCCTTGCAATACTTCCGGTTTTTGCGTGTGCGATAAATTTGATCCGCATGAACAGACTCCGGATAATGTCCAAACCGGCGGCGATAACTTTCAACCTGTTCAATCAAATCGAACGACTCGTTATAACTGTCCCAACTGAGCCGATCCTGAAACGAAAAACCGTTGACGAGGCTCAACGAGAGCTTCGCACCAAACTCGGTCTGGTTTCGGGCCTTGCCCCGTTTGATCGGCCGAACGTGCGGTTGTGAAATGCTGACGATGCGGTCATCGATTCGATTGGTCCTGCTCTCGAACATCTTCAACTGCTGACGATACAGTTCGCGGCAAACCAGAAGGTTCTTGTACATTTTTCTGCTGAGGCGAGCCAGCGGCAAGGCCTTCGGATTCTGCAACAGGGCATCAATCGCCCTGAGATTACGCCTTAAAAAGTTCAACAGTTTCCGTAATGTCTTGCGAATCAACTTCGCACCCGGCTTTTTTCTTTTGATGAGATTCAGGAAGGCCCGGCGAGCCAGTTGGCGATATGTTCGTGGTCGCGGTTGTATGCCTCGCAGCGGACGTTGCAATCTGTCGATGATCTCGTCTGTTTTTTCGCGAGCCTCATTCAGCAAACTGATATCGACGGGGAAGCGGATATCCGCCGGTGCGCAGGTGGCATCGATGATCAACTTTCCGTTATTGTCGTTCTGTTTCGTTGAGGCTGCACCAGAAGAATGGTCATCGCTACTATCGCTATCCTTATGAACAACAGTGATTTCATCGCAGGCGTCATCGGGATGATCTTCTGCTGTTTCCTCTGTATTTCCGGTACTCTGTTGCTGTATCGATCTCAAGGCAATCACTTCCGCAATTTTCTGAATTCCAACTGCTGGGGAATCTTCTTTTGGTACATCCTGCCACCATTTTTGTCAGAAAAACTACCGGCCGACCGACTCCAATCGACCCGGCACAAATTTCAGCCGCAAGGGTTTTGGCCCAATTGACGAAAAACCCCTGCACTTGAGGTCGAAAGAATAGCAACTTCACACAATAATAACAGAGTAAAAAACTTTATCAGCAGGGGCGAATAAAAGAATCACCCGCCAGCAAAGCTGATTCGGAACGGTCGTGAGACGCGGACGATTATTGATGATCGTATCAGCGAATTGCCGACTGACTCGTTCCATCCGCTCGTTATTGATATGATCTTCTGCCTGAGGGTGTTGCCCGGTTCTCTGGATGGTTAATCGCTCGAGATGGTGCATCCCGGGGATATTCCTTGCCCTGCTTATCCGGTGTGAAACGCTTTGGAACAATTTGATCTTGATCAAGAGAGAATGAGAGAAAGTCACTGATGAATAATAACAGCCATTCTGTTTTCGGTCCCATTCAATTATTGACGCTGCTTGTTGGTTTTATAGGCGTTATCGCCACGGCAACATCTCCCTGCTATGCAGAGGAATCTGTGCAACTGACATTGCCCGAACAGATTTACGCTGTCGAGGGGATTGAAACGGGAATTTTCTTTTCAAACATTGTGCGAGTCGAAAATCTGGCAGAATACCAGATTGATGTGAAAAGCGATTTGGGAAAAGTCGAGACAGATCGCTGGCTATTCACCCCCACCAAAGACGATGTTGGCGAACATCCATTGATGATTTGTGTAAAGGATTTCAACGGGAAGATGTTGGGATGCAAAACTGCCAAACTGATTGTAACGGCTGCAAATGCGGGGGAAGGAAAAAATATTCGACTGTTGATTGTCGGAGACAGCTTGACGCATGCAACGCATTATCCGAATGAAATTGCCCGATTGCTTTCGCTGCCTGGCAACCCGACATGGGAAATGCTGGGAACACACAAATTGGCATGGGCGGCCAAAGGGGTCGTGCATGAAGGTTATGGCGGCTGGACCTGGAAGCGATTCAATACCTATTACGCAGAAGATGAATCGGGCAAACGCAGAAAAGGAACCAGCCCGTTTGTCTATCCCGGGGAAAATGGCAAGGCGGAATTGAATCTGCCCCGATACTTCAACGAACACTGCGGCGGACATCGCCCCGATTTCATTACCGTGATGTTGGGCATCAACGACTGCTTCCGCGCACCGTATGATGACCCAGCCGCGATCAACGCCCAGATTGACGGGATGCTCAAAGAGGCCGACATACTCATCGCTGCTTTTCGAAAGGCCGCCCCGAACGCGGAAATAGGCATCTGTCTGACAACGCCGGCCAATTCCCGCAACGCTGCTTTTGACAACAACTACAAAGGGAAATACACCCGCGATGGCTGGAAGAAAATCCAACATCAACTCGTGCAAAAGCAACTTGAGCACTTTGAAAACAGTAACGATGCGAAAGTGAGCATCATTCCGACAGAACTTTATCTCGATACAACGGCTGGCTTTCCCGCCAATAACGCTGTTCATCCCAACAAACAGGGCTACCGTCAAATCGGCTCCACCATTTACGCCTGGATAAAAGCGAAACTGGCATCAGAATCTCAATGACTTGCAGCGTGCGTCAAGCTGCCTTTATCACTCACGTTTATAAGGTGGTAACTACCCAGCGGAGGGGGCTTGGGGCAAATCAAGTTCTTCCAGTCTGGTCAACCACTGAGCGAAGTGTGGGCACTTTTTCTTGATCTTATCCAGTCCAATGAACTTTGCCAAAACCGGCCCATCGACCTTTTCCTGGTAGTCTGGAATATACTTTTTGATCCGTGCTTTGGGGTGCGTCCGCTGACCTTGATCGATTTCTTCAGGAGTTTTGAATCGTCCGCATTCCGCTTTTAGTTTGGCAACTTGCTTCTCAACACCCTCAAACCATGCACAAAAACAATCGGGATCAACAAGTACGATCGCTTCAAATTCGTGAACTTGCACATAAGGGATAAAGCGGGGATCGTTCAATTCGTCTGCTAACGCCTCCTCCAACTTCTCCGCCTTCTGCAATGGATCGGGAATTTTCGCAGCTTCATCGTATCCCGGAAAGTCGTTCGGCAAGGAATAAAGATCGACCATCATCGAAAACCGGGCATCAGTTGATTGATCTTCTTTCATCCATTTTCGAATATCGTCCAGCGAGTGATTAAATGTGGCGAGTAACCCTCCTGTAGGAATTCTGCCTTTGCGTCTCCTGTGTAGCCCTGTCAGACGAGGTTTTACGACAATTACATCGAAGCAGGCCAGGTAAGGTTGAAGGACATCGACCGCAAAAGCCTGTTCAGTTTGTCCTTCGACTGTCAGGTAAAGCCGCTTCATCACAATGGTCCTCCGCCAAGGACGTTCTTCTCCCAAAGTTGTCCCACGGAGTAATCATCCAACCATTCCTTGAGTGCCATCGCGTCGAGTTTTTTAAAACTGGAGGCCTTCTCGTCCCGTTCGACAACGATAATGTTCTCCGCATCGAACACGTCAAGAAATGCGGCAGATTGTGTTGCAATAATGACTTGACAATGATGCGATGCCTTTTGAAATAATCCAGCGATAATATTTTTTGCGGTCGGGTGCAAACCCAGTTCGGGTTCGTCAACGACAATGACATTGGGCAAATTATCGACCGGTTGCATGAGCAGAGTCACAAGCGAGATAGCTCGCAATGTCCCGTCTGATAATTGGTGTGGGCCAAATATCTGATCAGAATCTTTTTGACGCCAATTCAGAATAATATCCTTGTCGTTGCTCCCGGAAGGTTCCAGGTCAAAATCATCGAAGAATGGTGCAATTCGGCGGATTGTCGTGACAATGCGACGATAGGCCGGGCTATCGTCCTTGTTTTTGAGTTCATAAAGTACTGCCGCCAAATTACCCGCATCAGGCATCAGCCAGCGATTATCGCCAACGTAACAATATTGACGGGCGCGGGCTGTTGTTGATGTGTCATGAAAATGAAAGACACGACAATTGCTCAGTAGATGTCGAAAGATTTTTGCAGTGTGGCCATCTTTGTCAGCTTCTTCAGCTCTTTCCTTAACTTTTGACTCCCGATGTCCCGCGCCAAGGTCCACCAGCTTGGGTGGACCAGGCCAATCGGTTCCTGTGAAACTTAATTGCTCCTCTGCAAAAACAAGCGTATCACCAGCTGCATAAAACAGGCGGATCGCATAGGTGTCCATTCCATTGTCAACTTCAAACTCAAGTCTTGCCTCAATTTGCGGCGTCATTTTCGGACCGAAATGCAAGAGTGATTGCGCACGACCTGATGTAGCGATATATTGCTGTAAACGCTCTCCCATCATTTCGTTTAACATTTTGAAAAATGAGATGAGGTTACTTTTGCCTGCACCGTTGACACCAATCAGCACATTCAATGAGCCAAGCTCAAGTTCCATCGATTTGATCGATTTGAATCCATTCAGGGTAATTTTTTTTAACCGTCTCATCCCAATTCTTCTCTCGTATGCCATGATACCTCTTGGGTGGTATGCCATTTCAGTAACCAGGCTGCACAGAGTAGGTTCATTCTACCATTCCTGAGATCATTGTGGTTGTCTCGGCAGGG
>JALTOP010000133.1 GCA_027000105.1 Planctomycetaceae bacterium
CATAAAGAGGAGTAGACAATGCAGTTGCAATGCAGCCACACACAAACAGTAAACCGGCTCGAAAGAGCATGTCGTGGTCATCCCGATTCTGATGTAAAAGAGCGAAGGGGAAAAAGTACATAACCCCCGTACTCTCCCCATTCCGAGGCCTTATAATCGGGATTATCGGAATAATCGTTAAATTTCTTTAACTTCCGCCCACAACGCTTCAGAAAGTTGGAAAACCGTTAATCTTCGAGTATCCACTGCTCAGCCTTGTCAGCCTCGCTTTTGTCGAAGTATTTGACCTTGCCCATGATGAATGGTTTGCAGAACACTGCCATTCCGTGCTCCCAGGCTTTATCGCCCACCATTGCAATTTTTTCGACATCCCTGAAGTGCTTCATACCGAACTTGGTATCTTCCCACGCAGCACTGAGAGTCCAGCCGTGAAAATCTTCCATCGTCAGAAGAATCCGAATTTTCCCATGCTCGGCGATCCATTGATCCAACTGCGGTACGAGCAGATCGTAATCTTCTTTGGTCAGTTTTCCCGACACATGCACCCGGACGACATTGGTGACGGAATCAGCCTGCAAATCCACCTCGTGAAAAGTAACGGCCATCTCATTCTCCTTTACGATAAAATTGTCTGGGCACAAGATCCGTCCGCTTCAACTTGCAGTCTAATCGAATTGGCGGCCAATTTCATCCCAACGGTAGCCCAGTCCCGTTCCTTTGAGGGTGCTTGTATCGATGCGACCATTATTCAATCGATAAAAACCCGGGTGAACACGTCGCTCCGGTTCGCTGGTAGCCGGATAGAACTGTCTGCTGTTCGATTCGACTCCGCGAATAGTGTGCAGATGCCCCGCCAGTCCGGCCGAGTGCAGCAAGGCAATGCCGGGGCATGTCAAATCCTGAACCGCCAGCGGCAATTTTTTTTCTGTCAACTTCGCAGCAATCACCAACTCTTCCGATTGACATTTGCACGATTTCAAAGCGGCTCCGGAATAACCAAGTTCCAACGCAAGATCGAGATCTTCCAGTGAGGCGAGTGCTTCATCAACAATCACCGGCTTGAGTGCCGCCAGTTCACGAACATCGAGCATCCGTTTCCGCAAGTCCCGTTCACACGGTTGTTCGACATACAATAGCGAATCGAACGCACGGCTATCTGCTTCTTTGAATTTTCGGAGCAGCTCGATCATATATTCCGGCGTGTCGCACATCTCGTTTGTATCTGCGGTGAGCCAGAGTTCGTTCAATCCGATTTTCTTCTGTTCCGCCCGGGCGATTGAAACAACGGCAAGCATTCGCTCCAAATCCCACTGCAGATCGATCCCCCGCAATTTGATCTTCAGGCAATGCAACCCTTCAAATTGAATCCACTGATCCAACGAAACCGGCAATCCGTCCTGAGGGTCTTCATCAGTAATTTCCGATTCTGTCAACTTGTCCAAACCACCGACGAGATGAAACGCGTCAATCCACTTCGGTAACGGTCTCAGGTAATCGGAGACATATTTACCGGCAAATTCCGGGCCAAGCCATCTCGAAAGATCGTGGTTCATGTGATCCGGGCCGTAACCCTGATACACGTCGATTCCGGCTGCGTTGCCGAACGCGTCGTGAATCGCGGCATCGACAGGAGAGGCTGAGACAAGGGCGGCCATGCGGGGCATCTGTTCGTCGATTCCGGCTGCCTCGCAAACAGCTTGAGCGGTCGGTATCATCTCCGGTTCAAGTTGCCAGAACAGGTCGATCGGATGGGCGAACTGATCGGTCTCCTCTAACCGCTTGCACCATTGTTCCGTGTACTGCTGCATCAGTTTTTCAGCCGTCGCGTGACCGGCTTCAATTTGTGGCCACGCCCAGACATCCGCCAGAAAGATCGCTCCCCAACCTTCGGCGACTTTGCCTTCACGATTTTCAACCTTCGCACGCACATGGCAATACAGCGTATTGTCCATGACCACGCCTCCGAACTTTAATGGAGTGCGTGCTTTTTCATATTGAAAAAAAGGCTCTACTTCGAGAACACGAATATCAGTAGGTAGCGACATGATCAGCTTTCTAAAGTTTATTGAAAATATCTCCGGCAAATCGATTCTTTAATGGAACCAACTGTTTCATGCACCGGCCGTTTGCTGTCTCAATGCGGCAATTCAAACCGCTGTTCCATCGTCAGAAACGTCAGGATGCGTTCCGACCGCTTTCAACCATTATTCCTGCTCACCTGCTAAAAGAGAGCTTTGTGTACTTCGGGCCAAACTTTGTAAGCGGCGGTGTACCAAGCCATCAGAACCAGCAGGATTAAACTCAGACCGGCTGCAATGTTCAACGCGATTCCATTACGGTGTTCCCCCATCACACCCGGCAGATTTGTCAGCCACAGCAACACGCCGGCCATCAGCGGAGCCGCCACAACTGTGACTGCCTGAGCGGCAACGATGGCTGCTACAGGTTTGGTTCCACTTTGGATCACGTAAATTGCAACGAACATTCCAATCAACAGTACCGCAGCAGTAAAAATACGAGGCCATTTTTCTGAAGGCATGCTCCCCAGATTCAGGGAATCGGACAGAATGAATCCCCCGATCATCGAGTTGACAACGAAGGAAGAAAAGGCGGCCGAGAACAGACCAACGCAAAAGATCAGTCGCCCTTTTTCACCGAACAACGGTTGCAGTGAATTCGCGACATCGGCGACATTCCCCAGATTTTTTCCACGAAGTACCGCCGCTGCAGTTGTCATGATCATCAATGTGATCAGCAGCATAATAACCGAACCGACACGCGCATCGACCAGGCCGCTGTGAATATCTTTCTCGGTCCACCCCTTGAACCTGACCAAATACGCCTGATAGTACGCAGCCGTGATGACAAATGTTGTGCCAACCATTCCCAACAGGGGCAAACCGATTTCGCCCGACCCGCCAAGTGGCACGAGCCCCTTGGCAAACTCGGCAAGATTCGGCTGGGCAAACCAGAGGTTCATCGCGAATGAAAGCAGCATAATAGCGACAAAAACGGACATCACCCGTTCAACCACCTTGTAAAGATTGTGAAAACCGAACACGAACGCCAGTGTGATGATGTTGATCAACACAACCCAATAATCAAATTCATAATAGGTGTTAAGGGCAGAATGAACTCCCAGGTTATTACCGAACTGGAAGGCGGCCGAAATGAAAAAGACTCCAAAGCCGACCAGCACCGCCAACCAACGCCCTGCCCGCTTCGCTGTCAACTCCCCCGGCGATTGCTGGGCGACAACCCCCAACTTCACTCCCAACGTCATGTAAACCATCATGCACAGCACTGCGACAACAACAACCCAGGCCTTGGAATATCCTTCTACGGAACCGACCTTCGAGCTTGTCAGGATGCTTCCCGGGCCAATCACCACACAAGCGGTAACAAGTCCCGGGCCGATCGACTTCAACAGGCTCTTTTTTTGTGTGGCGCTATCTGTGGCGTTATCTGATGTCTGACTCTGTTTCTCTTCTGTCATGATGTTTCTCTCTGATGTCGATCCGGCGTTAAGGCGTCGAACACACGACATACCCGTGAAAAAGATGGCTTCCCCGAGTAAAAAACGATTACCCGCAGCTGTCCTGTCGTTGCGCTGTTCCGCCCTTTTACCTGTTCGTGTTAAACGAATCTGTAATTTTCGAGTCGCTCAATATACCTTACTCCGCATCCATTTTACATAATGACTCGCATAGGCATCCAAATTTTCCATATCGCCGCCACCTCGCACGGGCGAACACATTTCGTAGCTGGCGATGCCGTGGAATCCGCCCTCTATCAAGCCGCGAAAGAAGCCTTCGTAATCGATGAAGCCCTCACCAAACTTGACGGCTCGAACCAGATCCGGTTCCAGCTTTTTATAATTGACCAGCGCCGGTTGATAGGCATACCGCGGCAAGCGAATGTAATCGGCATTGGTGGTAATCGCGGTGTAAGGGGCCATCTTTTTCGCAGCTTCATAAAGATTTTCCCCTCGCAGGGCAGGAGACCAGGCATCGAATCCAACCTTGCAGTTTGGACGATCAATATCCCCCAGTATCTCCAGAAGCCAATCGGAATGCACACCGATATCGTGATGATTCTGCAACGCGATGGTCACCCCGTACTCAGCTGCGCGATCACACATTTCCTGAACCGTGTTGACAACATTCATCCAAATGGAATGTGGGCCATGCCCGGCTGTTTCATAGGCGGTAAAAATGCGAACAACCGATGTATTCAACTGCGAAGCGATACGGGCAAGCGATTCGACATACGCAATTTGCATTTCCAGATACGGCACCTCAGCCGCTGTGCCAGGGGACAAATCGGTATAACCGCCGATCACGTCACAAGCGATGCTGTTTTTCTGTAACGCCGTTTTTACTGAATCGATGGTCTCATCACTCGCATCCAGCGGCGAAAGATGGGGCCTCTTCCCGGCAAGCATGACACTATCGTAACCAAGCTGCGACGCCTTGGCGATAAATGCCGGAAGTTCCAGTTCATGCTGTCCCCAAAAACCGGCGTAACTGACAGAGAAAAGCGACAACTTCACGGTTGTTTCTCCGATTCTTTTGCACGACGTTGCCTGGCTTCTTCCGCTCGAATTTTACGAGCAGAAATACTTCGGAACTCCCACGGAAGTTTCGCATTTTCCGGCAGTGAATCGAGCACCTTCTGCAACGCATCACGGGAACTTTTCGTTTCTCGATCCCGACAGACCAGCGGGCCGGTAATACTGTGCTGCTCAAGCGGATCCTCAGAAAGATCGTAGAACTCGCCGTTCGAATAGAGCTTGAATCGCTGGTCGCGAATAACACGTGTTTTGTAATACTGGGTGAAACACCATTTTCGCCAGGGTTGCCTGGCAGGTTGACCGAGCAGTTGTGGAGCGAAGGAACGGCCATCGTAGATGACACCTTCCGGCAGGGTCGCTCCGGCCAGATGTGCCAACGTCGGCAGAATGTCGCTGGCATCGATCAGATCGTCGCTTTCCCGGCCACCGGGAACAAGGGCAGGACAATTCACAATGAAGGGCATGTTGATGCCACGCTCGGTTAGCGAATAGATGCCTTCATCTGAAATCCGACCATTGATGCGCCCCCCCAAACTTTCGTAATCATTCTGATCAGACCCGTTATCAGTGCCGTTATCAACGGTGATAAAAATGATTGTATTATCACGCAATCCGTTCCGTTCCAAAGACCTGACCAGGCGACCGATCAGATGATCTGCGTAATGCAGCATTCCCGCAAAATGCTCGCGTCGGGTCAAATCCTTCCCCTTGTTCATGGGAGTGGGGACAACAGGAATGTGTGTCAGAATGGTTGAATAATAGGCAAAGAACGGACGATCCCGTTTACGGCTCATGTACTCGATTAAATAATCGGTAAAAATGTCCGGGCCAAATTTTCCAGTGGTATCAATCTTCTTTCCATCGCGAATAATGTAGGCGTCCCAATATCGGTTTTTATGTGCCGGGTGCCCTTTTTTACCTTCGGGAAACAGGCAGTATTCATCGAACCCGTGTTTATGAATCGCATCCTTCTGCTCGGGATCGAACAGATCGTTGATCTGCCATTTGCCGGAAATGCAGGTATCATAACCGGCAGATTTCATCACACGAGCCATGCAGATTTCCCGGTTCCAGTCAAAATAACCACCCCCGTAAATCGCCGGATCGTGATGCGTATGCCATCCTGTGCGAAAAGGATAACGCCCGGTCAACAGCATGACACGGGTCGTGCTGCAAACCGGCGTGACATAGAAATTGCGAAATTTCAAACCGGTTCGGGCCAGACGATCCATCTCGGGTGTTTGATCTTCCTGCGATCCGTAGCAGCGAAACCAGTCTTTCCCGACATTGTCCAACAGTATAAACAGCACATTGGGCTGTCGCTTGTTCGCCTCGGCTGCAATGACTGAATTGGCCCCGGAGAACGCGACCATCATAGCGCCCACAAAGAATACCACGACCTTGATTCGTTTCATTATCCCACTCTCAACTGAATAGTGACCACTTCGTCAGGCACAATTTGACCTACGGTTTATTGTGCTACAATCAATAGAAAAATAGTAGTATAGCGAGAGAAGAATTTTGAGAATCATCTATTCCCGGCGTGGCCTTTGGGCAGGGTGGAACAAAGCTCTTTCCATAAAAAACGGCTTTTCCGGTCATCACACGCCGAAAAAGCCGCATCGTTCTTGCCGCATCGTTATTCAAGTAGTACCAGCAAATTCCATTCAAAATTCTCTCAGCAGTTCGCCGTCGTGACGGTTCCCAAGTTGGGAGAATGTCTCTACATCAACGTTTTCGGAGATAAATCGAACAGAGCCATCACCAAGAACAAAGTGGGCCCCGCCGACATGGAAACCGGCAAAACCAAGGGTTGCTTTCGGATCTTCCGGTTCCCACTCAAATACTGCATCGCCGGCACGTGTACCGGTTTCCTTCTCGACTTCATACTTCATTTCATTTGGTGCCGTCGCTGTATTGCACAGTGTCGCCCGTGTTCCCGAAACCCAGCCGAGTTCATGCCCGCCGGAAATCTTTTCTCCAGCCATCAGAGTATGAGAAAGACCATCGGTAACGTCATGAGCACTAATTGCCCGGT
>JALTOP010000134.1 GCA_027000105.1 Planctomycetaceae bacterium
AGCTGTTCATCATAGAAAACCAGCACGAATAAATCAAAATCAAAATGAAGCGATATCATTGGGCTGAAAAAACGCTTGCGCCTCAAACAGCAGAAGTCGGCCCTCATACTGGGCGACAATACTGGACAACATGGTACACTTTAGATAGGGGCCCTCTGTTTCACCGCTCTCGTTATTTTCGTAATTCATACCTGGTTTTCGATTGACTGTTTTTCAAGATCTGGTAGGATGTACGCCTATACGACAGGCGTTTTTTGTGTTCAGAAATTCCATTTCTTTTCGCCTGTTCTTTTCGGCGCGCTCTGTGTCTTTGTTTCTTTTCTTGAAGGAGGTTCTTATGTGTAGACGGCAAATGGTTCGTCGTGGCTTTACGCTGATTGAGTTGCTGGTAGTGATTGCGATAATCGCAATCTTGGTTGCGTTGCTTCTGCCCGCTGTGCAACAGGCCAGAGAGGCGGCTCGCCGCAGTTCCTGCAAAAACAACATGAAGCAACTCGGCTTGGCTCTTCACAATTACCACGATGTACACAAGGTTTTCCCACCTGCTTTGATCGGGTCGGGGCGGTATAACAATTCCAGTTACTACTCGGGTAATACATTGGTGAAAAATACAACTGGCTGGCAAATGATTCTGCCGTACCTTGAGCAGGCTCCGCTTTACGATCAGTTCAATTCCAATGAAGCAGCTGTCAACAACAGTCCATACGGCTTGCCTCAGGCACCCGTCAACAGCAACAATGCCCGGTTGGTCGGAACGGTGATTCCAACCCTGGAATGTCCATCTCACGATGAATCCGGCCCAGCCGGAGCCTATTCCAGTTCATGGTATGGCCGTACCCAATACACACGACGCACCAGTTACCTTTTCTGTACCGGGGTCTTCACAGATTACAACGCTCCCTGGCATCTTTATAAGTCGGACTACCGACAGGGTGCTTTCGGTAACGATGGAGCTGCCAGAATTCGGGACCTGAGGGATGGAACAAGCAGCACGACCCTGATTGGTGAGGCTTGGGGCGGTAGTGGCTACAAAGTCTCTCACGCATATGGGCCGTTTGGCCTTTCCGGTATCCACACCAGTGTGCACGGAAGAGTCGTTTCTGCTTATGCTTCCAGTACACAGGCCTGTACCAATCCATCACTTTCCATCTGTTACACAACAGGGAACTATCCTGCCAGGTTCGGTATCAACGCGGATTACTATCAGAATGGCACCGACAAAACTTACGCTTGGGGCTTTGGTAGTGGCCATACGGGAGGTGCCCAGTTTGTCTTTGGGGATGGCAATGTCAAGTTCCTCAGCGAAAACATCGATTACAAGACATTCTGTCTGTTGAACTACATTCATGACGGGCAGGTCACCTCGTTCTGATCGCCTTTCTGTATAATGTTTCAAATCCAGCACCACGCGCAATGACTTTTGTTTTTGCGCGTGGGTTTCTTTTCTATCCCTTTTGCATGAGAGTTGGGACCAAAGGTGATGTTTTCATTTGAATTTCGGTTTATGCGCCCGATTATGGCAGCATGCGTTCTTGCCTCCTTCATCGCTTTGTCGGGATGCGGAGGTAGCGAAGATGAGGGACCTCCCAGGGCTTCGGTTTCCGGTCGTGTAACGATCAATGGAAAGCCTGTTGAAGGGGTGGAGGTCAATTTTGTCAATCCGGACTACCCCAATAACGGTTCCTTTGGTCTAACTGACGCTGAAGGGAATTATCGGTTGGCCAAAGGCGCAGTGGTGGGACTCAATAATGTCTTCTTTTCAAAAATTGTCGGAGACGAGAACCTTTTGAAAGAAGAGGGAATGGACGCGGCACAACTCGAAGCCATGAACACCGGTGGAGCCACCCCGGGCGGAAAGGCAAAGCAGGGACCGAAGCAGATTGTGCCGGAAGAATTCACAAGTGAGAAATCCAAGCTCACCTTCGAAGTGCCGGCAGGAGGAACAACAAAAGCAAACTTCGATATCTGAGTAGATGACGCGAGGGGTATTCCGACTGGTTCGTTGAGCGTCGTCGACTCACGCACAGGAAATTCGCCGGGCCGATAGCGATTGCTGTACTCGGCGACTTCGAAGTTGGCTGACGGCATTATACTGGAAAATGCACTGGCTCGTATGCTGAAGTGTTGTCCCGGCTTATTGTTTTGCGGGTTCTTCTGCGCTCGCCGGGACGACTTTACTTTTGCCGGCTGCATTATCCGCGTCTTTTTCCTGATCAGCCAATTGCCCCTCCGGTTGCAACAGAGGGGGGAGATCAGATTTTTTTTCCTGCTGCAGTTGTTTTGCGAGCGGAAACATGTAAGGAGCAGCATAATTGACAGGGGGTGGGGTCGGTTCGTTTTTCCTGCCTCTGCGACGGGACAACAACTTGCGAATTGGTCTTCGTATCTGCGATCCTGCGAACATCGGACCGTCGTAAATGGTACCGGACTGGAACGGCCCGGCCCCCAAAAACCAGGATTCCTTGGAGCGACTGCGCTCTGTCTTGATTCCCGCCTGCCACACCGGCTGTTTTGTTTCCCGGTGATAGGCAAAGACTCCAATTTTTGCAGCCCCGATTTCGTTGTTCTTCTTGGCAATCGAAATTTCGGGTATGGTCGGAATCATCGGAGCAGATGGAACGAACGTGGAAGCGGTATTGAGCAGATTATTTGCGGGCACCCCGTAACTGATTTCATGCTGGTCAGTTCCCAGCGCCCCGACACGTGCTTCGACAATGTAATCGGCGTCGTTCTTGTTTTCCTGCAAAAGACAATTGGCAGCAATAAGCTGTTGACGCAGGGAACTGATGATATAATCACCATTGACAAAACCGACGCCTTTTATGTCCTTGATGTATTGGTGATCAAAATAGACTTTCTGTCCGGCCAGGGGAGAAAAGTTGATCTGTGAGATGACTCTATCAACAGCATCCGAGGCCAGAAGCTGTTCTGTACCAAGTCGTCGCACGGTCTTCCCGCATCCAGCCAGGAGCAGACATAACGTGAGCAGCGCCAGGATGCTTTTTGTTCGACTTTGAGTCCGCGAATGAAACGCCATAACGAAAGCCCCGGGGATACCCCGGAGTTAACGGGTAAATGGGAGACAGAAAAATTGGGAGATCGCACTGAAAGAAAATATTTCCGGGATTATAACAACATGCCGGATATCACCAAGAGCAACCTTGCAGGTGGGACTTACAATCTCTCATCCCAAAGTTCTGAGTCGATATTGCGCTTTGCTTAGCGTTTTTTCAATGACGAAATGCCCAAGATATTGCGCGAATCAGTCGCCGCCTGCAGCACTTTGGGGAACAATCTCCATTTACCGGCAGGAAAGGCGACAGCTTTGTAACAATTACAAAAAGACGCTTTATTTCCCCCGGATTTCACGAATTGTTTCGGCTGTTGGGGGTTTGCGGGGGCCGGTTTGCGGAATCGGCCTCAATCTTTTGACCTTGTAGACGATTTTTTTCTTTTTCTTTTCATAAGCCAGGGCCTGTAACTCGGCCAGGACTTCCAGAGTCGAGCGGCGTAGCAGGCCAAGCAGCAGCGCGATACCGAGAAAGACGCCAGCGATAATCATTATCGGATATCGCATGTCTTTACTGAAAGGGGTGGCAATTGCCAGACAGGCAACAACGCCACCAAATAGAACTAGCGTGGTTGCAATCAGTGGTGTGCGAGAGCGTTCAACCCGAAATGCTCTTCGTTTCGACATTCTTCACCGACTCCCAACGAAATACTCTGCAGGGGTGCTAAACATGCTCCCCGCCGGCATCTCCACCCTTTGTGCTTTCTCCGGAAGAAACGGAACAGATCGAACAATATCCCGGTTTCGCAAGAGGTTCGAGAAGCCCCCAAATTTTCGACATGACCACCCGACAGATTCCGACAGAGCGAACACGTCTGGGTGTACGGGGAAATTGTAGCAAAACTCTCTGCACGCTGCACCATTTATTCAAGAAAACAGGGATATTGATCCCGCTGAAACTGTTTGCACGCCGCGTCTCTGCTAAAATCGCACGGAAAGACCGGTGCACCAGATTTCCTACGGTTGCCAATCGCGTCATCAAACCTTAGAAACATTGGATTGGACGCGGGAAACCGGGCTACCAACAACTTTGGAGAGATTTTCAAATGACGGATGGAAATTCAACAATAGAGCAACTTCGCTGGGAAAAATTTCCGGTGCTGGACGATGGCTTTGTCTGTCTGGTTGATGTGATGGGCAATGATTCGAGTGTGGTTCAGGCGGCTCGCGTCAGTTATGGTGAGGGGACGAAAAAAGTTTCGGATGACCGAACGCTCATTCGCTATCTGCTTCGGAACAGACACACCACGCCGTTTGAAATGGCTGAGATTAAAATACTTGTCCGGGTTCCGATGGATTGCTGGCGGCAGTGGATTCGTCATCGCACCGCGAACGTGAATGAATACAGCACACGGTATTCTGTCGCGATCGATTCCGCTCAAACAACCCCCCCGGATCAATGGAGAACGCAGTCCGAATCGAATCGGCAAGGCTCGGCACGTCCTCTTCCTGAAGAACAGGGAAAGAAGCTGACGGAGTCGGAAAAAGCATTTCAGCTTTCGGCTCGTCAGCTTTATGAGGAACGGCTTGAAGCAGGCGTGGCCCGTGAACTGGCTCGCAAGGATCTACCACTTTGCACATACACCGAAGCATACTGGAAAATCGATCTGCACAATCTGCTCAATTTCCTTTCATTGAGAATGGATTCGCATGCTCAACTCGAGATACGACAATACGCCACGACCATTGGCGAGAAAATTGTCAAGCCGCTGTTTCCAATCGTCTGGGAAGCTTTTGTTGATTACCGTCGCGAATCAATGTTTTTCTCCCGACTCGACCTCAATGTGATACAACGCCTGAATAAACTGGCAGAAGACAAAAAACTCTCCCCGCCGTACAGCGAAGACCTGTTCATGGAAGTACAGGATGAGACATGGAAAGGCTTGAAACGTTGCCGGGAGAGGGATGAGTGCAAGTCGAAACTTCAACGTCTCGGTTTGCTCCGTGCGGAATAGAACAGAAGTCCCAGCATGATCGGTCTGTTCTGACCGTCGTAATCAAAGTGAGATTTCCCAAAGTTTTCGCATCGTTCGTAAACTTTAACCGTTAGTAGGACAGAACAGGCCTTTGCACTGAAACAGCAAGAAGGTGGAATCATCCATGAAAAATATTGCTTTCGTTTTCACCCTTACTCTCATTTTGGTTCTGGCTGTCGTTTTGGAGTCTTTTGAGCCTTTGGCGCAGGAAAAACTGACGCCAGCTTCTCCCGGGAAAGATCAGTCTGTTACCGTCACCGCATACGGCGCAAGCGGGGATGGAGAAACGGACGACACAGAAGCCATCCAAAAAGCGATCAACTCCCGGCATGGCGGTATCCGTTTCCCCAAAGGCAGATACCGTATTTCAAAAACAATTCTGATTGATCTCGAAAAAACAGGCTATACATCGCTGCATGGCGAGGGGGTCGCTCAAATCATCATGGCTGGATCCGGGCCTGCGTTTCGATTCGTAGGAACCCATCAGGGAACTGCAGCACCACACACCGTGAAAGAAAATGTCTGGAAAAACCAACGAACACCGATGGTTGACGGTCTCGAAATCATTGGTGCTCACCCCGAAGCGAGTGGCATCGAAGCAATCGGTACCATGCAACTCACTCTGACCCGGCTGGTTGTTCGTGACGCGCTACATGGAGTGCGGTTGATCAAGCGGAATCGCAATGTGATTCTTTCCGAGTGCCATCTGTATCACAATCGGGGCATTGGACTGTTTCTGGATCATCTGAATCTGCATCAAATCAATGTTGCCAATTGTCACATCAGTTACAATGCGGGGGGTGGTATCGTTTCGCGGCACAGTGAAGTGCGCAATCTGCAAATCGGTACTTGCGATATCGAGGGAAATATGGGAGGCCCCGATTCTTCTCCCACTGCGAATATCGATCTCGATGCACGGGAAACATCATTGGGTGAAGTAGCCATTGTCGGCTGTACGATTCAGCATTCGCACAATGCCCCCGAATCCGCAAACATTCGGATCAACTGCTTCTCCACGGTTCGCTCGGGTACCGATGAGCAAAGGCATGGCAATATTACGATTGCGGACAATGTCCTTTCCGATGTGCAAACCAATATCGAAATAAAATATGCCCGCGCGGTGACGATTACAGGAAACACGATCTGGAAGGGGTATTCCCGAGACGTCACGATTGATCAGTGCAAAAACGTGGTCATGGCAAATAACGTTTTTGATCGCAATCCACGGTACCATTATGGAGACGGTTCCATTTCACACCAGGGCGTCGCATTCACGAATTGTTCTGGCTGTACGATCTCGGCCAATCACATTGACGGAGTTGGCAAGATCCCTGCTTCAATGGCATTGCGGAATTGCGATCGCATGAATATCACCAACTGTACGATACTCAATTACGGTCAATGCGGTTTACTTTTGGAAAATGTGACCAATTCGCGTGTTTCCGATTGCCTGGTCAACAACGGAAAAACGGCGGGAGGGATTGACATAAAAGTTGTCGGCGGAAGCGGCAACCAGATTATCGACAATCTCGCAAAGATAGCTGAATAATTGAAGATGGCTGACTACCGATGGGGCGAGTCAGCAGTCAGCATTCAGGTCGGCATGATCACGGTGGCATCGTCGGCCAATGGGGTGTTCTGTTCTGTTTCCCGGTTTGCTTCCAGATCGTTGTAATGTTCCCACCAATAGCTGGCATCTTCCGGAGTCCAGGATTCATAATCGATGCATTGTCTCAGGGCTGCTTCCAATGCCGAGGCCGAGGCGGGACGCTCCTCGGGCGATTTGCTCAGGCATCGCATGATGATCATCTCCAAATCCTCTGAAATCGGTCGATTCAACCGTTGAGATGGTCTCGCAGGCTGTTCGCCAATCTGTTTCAGGCAGATGTCGATCGCGTCGTTGCCGGTATACAGAGTTTTTCCGCAAAGCAGGTAGTACCCGACAGCGCCGACAGAATACAGGTCGCTACGCAAATCCCGCAGTGTCGGTTGGTTGATCGCTTCCGGAGCCAGATAAAGTGGAGTTCCTGCAATCTCCCGTTTTGCGTGACTCTCCGTCCCGGTTCCTGAAATTTCATCCACAAGACCGAAATCGAGCAGAGTTACCATGTCCGGCTGGTTGAGTTGTCGCGAGATAATAATGTTTTCCGGTTTGATATCGCGATGCACGATTCCTGCCCGATGTGCTTCAGCCAGCGAGGCGCACACATGAATGAGTATTTCGATCACGCGTCCGGCAGGTTGAGGGCCATCTACGGTTACCAGTTCTTTCAGGGACATTCCTTCCAGAAATTCCATCGCATAATAAAACAGGCCATCGTGAGTGCGACCGAAATCGTAGATGGAAATGGTATTGGGATGTTTCAGTTGACTGGTCAATTGAACTTCCCGTTCGAAACGGGTGATTGCCTCGCTCGAGTGTTCCTGGGTTTTCAGCACCTTCACCGCGGCCATTCTGCTCAGCATTGTATGCCTGGCTCGATACACCGCACCCATGGTTCCTTCGCCGATCAATTCTTCCAGAATAAAATGGCCAAGTTGCCGACCGATCAGCGAGCAGGCTGCCATTTCAGCGTTGAGATGCTGCGAAAGACAGAGCTCAACACGATCAGCAAGAGGTTCCCGGTCTGTTTCGCCGCTGTTCTCGACTGAGAGTTCGGTGTCGACCTGTTCCGCCAGTTCACATAAATCGAAGCTCTCATCGAGTTCGTCCCACTCGACAAGCAGGACGGCTGGATTTTTATACTGCGGGACGTTTCCCGGTAAGATCGCGGAGGCCGCGATGGCATGAACGTGGGTGCCTATCAAGCCGAGTTCCTGCAATTGCGGATAGGTCATGTGATGACACAACACGCCACAGATCAATTCATCGGGGACATTCCATTGCAGTAAACAGGCGGCAGCGGCCTGGGCATGATGCACACCAAACAGTCCAATTTCAAATTCTGTCAGATCACTGGGAACGACGACACCATTATTGAAATACTCTACATAATCCTGCAGGCAAAGATGCCCCAGAACAGGGAGCAGAAAGTCCTGCAACATCGCACCGGTGAAAGCCAGTTCGGTATCAGCGTTGATTTTTTCCGCAACGGCTTTGGCAAACAAGGCGCGGTCAAGGTTATCAACAGAGAATTGATGCAGATCGAACAGATGACTGTTGAATTTTTTGAGTGTTGACTGGATCGCAGCGGTGAGCAACAGCAGTTTACTTCGGCGGATTCCCAAACTCACCAATGCCTGCAGGGCTGTCTTCGCCTTATGACGCAAACCGTTGGCTGAAGAATTGACAGATTTCAGCAACTCGCAGGTCAAATTGGAGTCGGCTTCGAGAAACTTGGCCAGTTTTTTTGTGCTGTAATCGGGACGATTGGCGTACTGAAGAAACTGAGTGACTGCATGGGGGAAGATGGGCAATTTCCATCCTGCAGGCAATAAAGACTCGCTCGATTCGAGCAGAAGCCTTTTTCTCATTTCTGTCCAGTCGACATCACTCATAAAGACAAATCGTCCTACCAGGAATCAATAATGTTCACCGAGCTGTTTCGATTTTCGAGAAGCGCACGACACCAGGAGACCGCCCCCCATACCCTGTTAAAGTATAGAACGCGATCAGATTGCCGGTCAGCGATGCCGCTGCTGCAGAACAATGTCAGCGAGAACTGGTCTGATTGTAAGGATTACATCGATTGGCAAAAGCGTTGTCGTGCACCAAAAGAAACGTTTTCCACTAAGCATTGACACGAAATCGTCAAAAATTGAGCCCATTTTCCCAAATGGAAATGAATTGTAAAAAAAGCAGTTGACCGTTCAGGGCGAGTTAACCTATTTTCCCGCCACGACTGAACGAGAGGCGTCAATGCCTGCGTTCAGGTTTCAAGCTGTCGAATAACCAACCGGAATCGACTTTGGTCATTCTTCAGTATGATAGAACCACAGACCCATCCTAGACTCTGATCTCGGCAATAACGACCAAACCAATTCGTTGCCGCGAACAAAAAACAGTCCAATCAAAAAGGAATTAACAAATGGCTCGTTTGGCAACACTCGCATTCGCATTCGTACTTTTGGGCTCCTCTGTTGGATGCTATCACTCCCGCTGGGCCGGTTACGGCGGCGGATGTGGATGCAACGCCACTCCCGGAGTTGGTGGCGTTTACGGCGGAGCACCTGCAGGGGGAACCTACATGGCTCCACAGCAAGGTGCGTTTTACACTCCAACCGGTTCCAATGTGAATATGGCTGGTCCGACCGCCTTTGGCAGCCCCGTCTATTCGGCTCCCTACACATCAACGGCAATGGCTCCTATGGATCCACTCCCAACCTATTGATTTGATATGTTCGTGTTGATATGCGATCCATGAAATAATCGCAAAAAATACGGGTCGAGATTGCTGAGCTATACGTAAAAATCGTTCCGATCGAACAAGCCGTGCACCTTGTGCATGGCTTGTTTGCATTTATGGACCTGTCGGCCATTCCGACTTTATCGACAGCGACGGGTAACAGCCCTGCCATTGTACGCCATGCCGGAACTCGTGCATCCGGGAACCGCTACAACCGCTACGGTTCCTGGAACTGCTCGATAATGCTTTTCGGGATCTCTTCTATCCGCTGCCAATCGTGCTTCGTTGTGTCGTCGCTATCGAGAAGCAACAGCCTCTGCGCGGTCGCTTCCAGCACCGTCTGTTGTTGATCCGCTCCCCATTTATTCATCACATATTCGTAACTTTTCTTCGGGAAACCGCCTGTGGCCGTAAAAAGAACCTGGGTCTTTTCGGGATCGTAATCCCAATTGTAATGAATTGTTAGCCGGCCCCCCATGACGAGTTGGGCGAGCATGTTCGGCTGATAGTAGATGGTCGCGGTGCCATCCTTTCGAATGATCAGGTACCGGGTGCCGTAATAATTGGATTTCCAATAGCCTGTTACCAGCGGTTTGATCTGTTCTTTATCCATCTCCTTCAAAGATTTCGTCTTCGCTTCCTCAGCCCGGCCCGGTGAAGTCTCAGTGAGGTGGGAGGGATTCTGAATGTCCGGAGACCCCGACGAAATTGCAGGAGGCACTTCAGAATGGGGCGGAGAAACACCAATACCAAACAGATATTGAACACCAAAGCCCACCCCAAACAGTGCCAACAGTCCCGGAAGAAGCACTAATGGGGATTTGTAAGATTGTTTCAGCATGATCCTCTGCTTTTCATTCGATCCCTGAATTCCACGGTTGCATACGCAGGCAATTGTACGGGCGGGAGTGCAAATTACCAGCAGAAAACAGGCGGACTCGAAGAAGATCAGTCAGAATCCCGATGCGGGTCGCAATACCGATCGCAATGCCGATCAGTAGGAAGATTGCCGGGAAATCGTTCCGTTTGTTTTGACTGGTTCCGCGGCAGATTCTGTTTGGGCGGCACGTACCGCGTTCCGTCCTTCCTTTTTAGCCTGATAGAGAGCCTGATCAGCGGCTTCGATGAGTGCATCGGCCGTGCTGGCATGGCGTGGAAAACTGGAGACACCAATACTGACGGTGATACGAATACGCTGCTGGTTGTGCAGAATGACCATCTGACTGGCCGCCTGGCGAATTGATTCACCAATGCGAATGGCCCCTTCCAGCCCGACTCCCGGAAGCAGAATGGCCATCTCCTCGCCACCGTAACGGGCAACCAGAGGGCGATCGGTTGAACGAACTTTTTTCGATTCCGATTCGAGAACTCTGGCAAATTGTCTGAGTACCTCGTCACCTGCCTGGTGGCCGTGATGGTCGTTGATCGCCTTGAAGTGATCCAGATCGAGCAGACAGAGCGAACAGGTCGCACCGGATTCCCTGCCTTGCGCCAATTCCTGTCGAATTTTCAAATCGAAGGTTCGTCGGTTGGCCAATTCGGTCAGGCCGTCCATATTGGCTTTGCGTTCCACTTCGACCCGATCGAGAACCCGAAGCAACGTTTCCGCCAAAAAGTCGGCAGCCCATCGGGCAAGACTGATGTGCATTTTCGAGAAGACCCCGCGATCCCGTCGTGTGATGCAAAGAATCCCGACCAGACGTTCCTGCTGGAACAGCGGAACCGTCAAGGCTGTCCCGATCAGTGAATCCACCTGTAACTTCGCCAGTTCATCAGCCCCCAAACAGGTCGGCAGATCAGTCTGATAGGCTGCTTGTGCCAGTCGCAGTTCATGCTCCTGCCAAATCGTCTCCGTTCCAACCGGGAGTTGAATTCCCTGACGACTGATTACCTTAAGCGATCCGCTTGGGCCGGGGACCAGCAACAAGAGTGCCCCACGGCTTGCTTCGAGCAAATTGGTCAACCTCAACATGTAATCATCCATCAACTTGGAGGGCATGTCGTGATGGCGGTCGGCAATGGATCGCAGAACCAATTTTTCCTGGGACAGTTTCAGTTTCATTTCCTGATCGTGCAACATCATTGTCTGTTTCAGGATGCCGGTCACACTTTCGAGAATTCGCGCAACCAGCTGTTTCTGTATTTTCGGGGCAACGCCATGAGGAAACAGATGCGTCGTCGCAATCACTCCTACACATCCCTCGCGATCGTTGACGGGAATCAGATAAAGTTCAGAGAGCTTCTTCCTGACATTGATCCCAAGCTCTTTCAGGAATTCGGAACAGGACAATTCTTTACCTGCGATGCGAACAATTTCATCCGAAGCAAGTTTCTTTAACCAGTCTGCATCAAGGCGCAACTTTGCTTCATCAATTTTCTCAAGCCCACGGGATGCGTAGACGCTCAGCCTGTTATCCTGAGAACAGAAGAAAATAGCGAACCCCTGACTGATTCTGGGGACAAAATTTTTCAACAACAGGTCAATCGCCTGGCCCTGTTCAATATTCGAGAAGATATCCCGCAACATGGCATTCTCAACACGGGCCAAATATCGCTCATGTTGCAACGCAGAAACCTCGTCTTCGAGTATCTCCATCTCATTGAGATAACTCTTTTGCTGCTCATCCTCCCGTTTTCGTGTGTAAACGTACAGAATGTATTGCATTAGGCAGATAAACGCCAATGCTGTGGAAAGCCCGTACATTTCCGCTTGGGCAGCAAACTCTCTCAACCACTCCATCATAAAACTGCAGTCCACCCGTGCCGTAGGCAGTAATTGATTTGAATGACTTACTTAATGTTCTGCATCTGAAAAACGATGAAAAATGCTTCCGTCAATTGCCAGGAAGTGACATGACGGCCGAAAAACATAAAAACAGGCAAACTTCAACCGTTCACAATACAGTCCTATGAACCGTAGTTCGAAAAACAGGGAAAAGACTGAAAGGAAACAGATAAAGGGTTCACTTTGTCCAGTTTGATGCTGAATTGAGTATCTACAACAAGTACAATCCACACAATTCTTCGGGCTGGAAATATCGTTTGAAAAATCAATAGTCAGCGCATTGGGCAAAACAGAACCTCCTTGCGGATTAAAACGATAAATCCGATTGCGTTTGCGAACCGGCCACCCTTCAGGGGAACAACAGGCAAATTCAGAGCGTTTTTTCCGTGTTCTATTGCCGTATCGCTCTCGGAAATCTTTACTCCCTTACCTGACCCGGACTGAAGGCGATTCAGGACAGAAGATCGCCCCAAACAGACAGCGACGGCACAAATAAAATGAAAAGTAATGAAAACCGTCCAGCCTGCCGAGCGACTGAATTGATATCATATCAGGATACAAATTCAAACGTAATCAGGCCAGTAAATTTTTGACCAATCTCTGTCTGGCCTGGCCGATCTGTTACGAGCAAGGAGATTCAGGAGAACCGCAAGCAAGACGAGTAGATGGTGAGATGCTATTCGGGAAGAGCCCAGATTGCAGCAAGCAACAAGCCCGGAGAGATGTCTCACCGGGCTTGCAATGAAAATTCGCTCAGGCAACTCCTGGCGTTTCAACCGGATTAATAAGGTTTGAACACGCCGGGAACGGCAACGGGATAAAACCCATTTTTATCAGGAACCGTCGGCGGGGTCGCACTCATGCTGAATTCCTCCGGCATGATGCTGATATTGGAAGCAAGCATATCCTTCATGTTGACGGACTTACCGGAGTAGGTAGCCAGTCGGCCGAGAATTGCTGTTGCGGTGCTTCTGGCACCGTATTCTGCTTCATTATAGCTGATATTGTTACGAATCGCTTTGAACAGATCATCATGTTCGGTCTGGTACGGATCGTTCTTGGCGTCGCGGTAGCGGTATTTGTCCCCGCTATACAATTCGTAGGAACTGCCGGAGACATTCGCATGCCCTTTGGTACCGTGTGCCCACTCACTGACGGTATTCCAACAGTTCGGAATATGACGGCACTGGCTGAACATTTTCGTGCCGTCCTCGAACGTGAATTCGACTGCATGATGGTCGTAAATTTCCCCATACTTGGCCGCTTTGCGGACTTCGCGTCCGCCCATCCCTTCGGCGCGGACAGGGTAATCGCCCTTAATCCAGTTGCCAACGTCGAGGTTGTGAATGTGCTGCTCGTTGATGTGATCTCCACATAACCAGTTGTAGTAGTACCAGTTGCGAAGTTGGTACTCCATTTCGCCCGAAACCTGGTCACGGGTTTTTCGCGGATCCCACACACCGCCCCCGTTCCAGTAGACCCGCAACGCGATAACATCGCCGATTTCCCCATCCTGAATGCGTTTTACGATGTCGCGATAGGTGTATTGGTGATGCCGTTGCAGTCCAACACCAACCTTCAAATTCTTTTCCTTGGCGACCCGTGCAGCAGCCAGAACCTTGTTCACCCCGGCTGCATCAACAGCAACCGGCTTCTCCATGAAGATGTTTTTCCCCGCGTTCACAGCCGCTTCAAAGTGGATTGGTCGAAAACCGGGAGGCGTCGCCAAAATAACCAGATCAACGTCCGTTGCGAGCATTTGCTTATAAGCATCGAATCCGACAAAACGGCGATCCTCGGGAACGTCCACAATGGCCGTTCTATTTCCTTTGACAGCGGTTGTAATTCGCTTGCGACTTGCTTCAAGCCGATCGGCAAACATGTCAGCCATGGCGACCAGTTTGACATTCCCTTCCGTTCTCAACGCCTGAGAAGCTGCGCCACTTCCACGTCCCCCACAACCAATCAAGCCAATTTTCAATGTTTCGTCACCAGCAGCGTAGGCTCCGACAGGGGTAGCAAGCTGCGAAACAGCAGCGAGACCGGCAGCAGCTGACGCAGTGGTTTTGATGAAGTTACGGCGTGAAGTCTCATTCGGGGTATTCATGGGGCATCTCCTGTGTAAAAAATTGGTTGGGCAGGGGAACGGTGACAGCTTCAGAATCAATAATCCCTTATCTGTACCAATATAAATAGCCGAAACAGGCCTGTCCGGTAAAGCGAATCACGCCCAAAATCATGTAAACCAATCGAATTCGCCACCTGATTCGGGCAAACAGACCCTCCCGAGATGCGACAGCGTCCTGTTTCGTCAGTGGTTCATTATTTTTGTTGCGGGTCCGGCCCCAGCTTGTATTTCTTGATCTCTTCTTCGCTGGGGCGTCTCAACGGTCGAATGATACGGAAGCCAACATGAGAAGCATCTGTGTGATACCAAATACTTTTGGGAAGCTGCGGATCACGGGTCTTCCAAATAGGATCCGATTTCTGACGCGAGGCAGATCGCAGGTAATCCGGATCGTCGTCCCAGGAACCACCGCGAACAACTCGAGGATAGAGTGTGGTTGGAACCGCAATCGGGAAAACGGCAGGCTTGTCTCCCGCAGTTTTCGAGTAGAAGTCTGGAATATATTGATCCAGGCACCACTCGGCTACATTGCCGTGCATGTCGTACAATCCCCACGGGTTCGGTTTTTTCTGCCCAACTTTATGGTACTTTTCGTCCGAATTCTCGAAATACCAGGCATACTCGTCGATCTTCTTGGGATCGTCTCCCCAGGAATAGGCGGTTGTTGTTCCAGCACGACAGGCGTATTCCCATTCCGCCTCAGTCGGCAAGCGATAGTAATCCCCTGTGACTGCACTAAGCCATTCACAATAAGTTTTAGCCGCCAACTGTGTCATACAACTGGCTGGGTAGCCATCGTGTCCCATACCGAACGTCATATCGCGATACTCTTTGGTTGGCCGTGTAACCGCATCAGCCTTTTTGTCGTTTTCGGTGGGTTTCAGTCTTGCCAACTGGCGCCTCTGGACATCAAGTTTATAGCGAAAGGTGTCGTATTCATCCCATGTGGTTTCATACTTCGACATCCAGAACGGCTCGATCTTTACCTCATGCACCGGCCCTTCATCATCGGCCCGGTCTTTTTCTGTTTCGGGAGAGCCCATTTTGAAAACGCCCCCCGGTATCGGAACCATATCGACTTCGATATCCGTATAAGGTAAGGTGAGGGTGTAGGGCTTGAGTTCCTGTTTTTTCGCCTCCTCGCCATACACTGCGGAAGAGACGAAAGCCAACAGAGCCAACAAAGCAGAACACTTCAGAAAGCCGGTCAGATGTTGCATATTCAGTCGCATATTCAAAAGGATCCTTGTTGCACAGTCTATTTATCTAATGATGGTCACGCCATTCCCAACGCCCCCACACAAAAAGAGGGCAGCTGCCTCTTTTCGCACATGTTAATCGCCAGAAAACGGGAGAGTTCGCGGGGTATCCTCAGGTGGGAAACGGCACTTTATTGTCTGCTCTCCATAGTGATTACCAAAGTGACCTGTTGTCAAGCATTGGCAGGAGAACCGGGAACCGAAAAGCTGGAACGGTATGAGTTCCAACGGATTCGCATGGGCGTCCCCTGGCGTTTGGTATTCTACGCGGAAAGTGGCGAAAAAGCCATTGAGGCGGCAGAATCAGCCTTTTCCCGGGTAAAAGAACTGGATCGTATGATGTCCGATTACGATCCTGATAGCGAATTGAATCAACTCTGCAAAAATTCGCGTCCCGGTAAACCTGTTCAAGTCAGTGAAGATCTATACCGCGTGATAAAGTTCTCCGTTTGCCTTTATAACAGGACGAATGGGGATTTCGATATTACCGTGGGAGGTATTACCGATTTATGGCGGCGAGCCTGGCGAAAGAAAAAGATGCCGGCTGCGCAGAAAATTCGGGCGGAACTGGAAAAAGTTGGTTCCAATAAAATTCGCCTCGATTCTGCTCACCGGACAGTTGAGTTATTGCAACCGGAAATGCACCTTGATCTCGGTGCCATCGCCAAGGGATATGCGGCTGACGAAGCGTTGAAGGTACTTAAAAACAATGGTATTTGTCGTGTTCTGATCGATGCCTCCGGCGATATTGTTGTTGGTGATCCCCCTCCAGGGAAATCGGCCTGGGTAATCGGAATAGCTCCCTTGAAAAATCCCAAAGCGGAGCCGACGGAATTCCTGAACATCGCCAACGCTTCGGTTGCCACTTCCGGCGACGCCAACCGCTACGTTGAAATAGATGGAACCCGGTATTCACACATCGTCAATCCTCACACCGGGATCGGGTTGACCACTTCCAGTAGCGTCACAGTCATTTCACCTGATGGTGTCACTGCCGATGCGTTGGCATCAGCCCTGTCTCTTGTTGAACCATGTACGAGGAAAAAGCTGCTTCAGCAGTATCACTCGGAAGCCTTCATCGTCATCGGCACGAAAAACGGAATTCAGACCTGGGAGTCGACCTGTTTCAACAGATATCGCCGGAAACCAGCACAATAAAGCAATGTACAACAAAGCAATACATAAAAAAAACAGTTCATGAAGGCGACTCGCGCCCGTTATCTCCCACGGATAAAATGGCAGGGAGTTCGTTCAGATCGAGATTACCACCAGAGAGCACACAAACAACCTTTTTATCAGCGAATTTCTCCGGATGTTGCAACAGGGCGGCAACAGAAGCCCCGCCGGCCCCTTCAACCAGATTATGAGTCTGTTTCAAAATATGATAACAGGCCGAACGTAATTCCTGATCGCTCACGAGCACTGCTTCATCCATTACTTCCTGCATAATTTGCAGCGTCAACCGGGCGGATGAGCGGGTGGCGATACCCTCGGCCCAGGTGTTGGCGGCTTTTGTTGTCTGCGGAGCCCCTTTTTTCCAGGAGCGGAAAACGGCATCTGCACCGCTGGCCTGTACTCCAATAATTTCCGTTTCCGGCCTGAGATGTTTGGCGACAATCCCGGTAGCACAAACGCCACTACCCAACCCGACGGGAACGATGATTGCATCGGGATCGGGGAGTTCATCGAATATTTCCAGTCCCATCGAACCAACACCCGCAATCAATTTGGGTTCGTTAGCAGAATGTACGTAAATTCCCCCGTGAGAAAGCAATTCGGTTTCCAGATATTTTTTTGCCTCATCAAAGTCTGCTCCCTGTTCAATCAGGTTCGCTCCAAGATGACGGATGGCCTCATTTTTATCCGGGTTATTTCCTTCAGGCACGACAATCGTGCAAGGGACATCGAATTGCCGACAGGCATAGGCCAACGATTGCCCATGATTTCCAGTTGAACAACCGATGATTCCTCTAACACGATCTTCCGGACTTAATGATCCCACATAATTCACGCCACCACGAACCTTGAAGGCTCCAACAGGTTGATGGTTTTCATGTTTCAAAAAGACCTGGCACCCGGCCAGTTTGGACAACCCCGGCCATTCATAAAGAGGCGTCTGTCTGAGAATCTGACGGACAAGCGGCAAAGCCTTTTCGATATCTTCAAAATTGACTGATAACATGGAATCGCTTCAGCTATGCGAAATATATGCGACATAAATGAACTGTTGTTCGAATTTTCAAAACCGGTTTTTCGAATCTTTGCCACCGCTTCATCAACAACCGGAACCGGTGACCAACTCGTGAGCCGTATTGTAGAACAGATCCCGAATTTCCGATTCTCCCATCTGTAGCAGATCAGCAGCCCGCTTCATCGCGCGCAACTGCTCGTAACGGGTAAACGTCATTTCCGCGTTACAGTGATCCAGATTGAGTCGATGATTTTCCGGCCCGAGATACGCCCAGCCGAAACCGAAACTGATATACTTGCCCCGCAAAACTCCTACGGGAAGGTCGTCGCTGCCGTACATCACCCGACCGGAAGGAACTGATTTGAGCAATGTGGCAATCGCATCCGTTTCGCACACCGAAGAAGTATCGTACCAGAGATTGGGAAGTTCACGCAAAACAGGGGCTGCCCGTTCAATGGCCCAGGTGGAATAACTTCGCGCACAGTGAGCCAAAATCCAACGGACATTCGGATACCGTCGGCACAAATGCTGCAAATCCTTCAGGTTGTCAGGATCGGCTACCCCATCTGGTTTGGAAAGGTGCATCATGATGATTAAACCGCGATCGTGGGCGATTTCAATTTGATGCTCGGGCATGAAATCGGTTATCGAACAATGAACAGCGTCTGCGTTGGCGGAGTAGAAGCGATACGGTTTGAAACCGAGGAAGTGAAAGCGGTCGAGTTGCCTGTTGATATCTTCCGCCGTCATGCCGGGATGAACCAGCATCAGGCCGGCAGATGAAGAATCGCAGGCAATTTGCTCGGCGAGATAACTGTTGGAGGCATCGAAATCGCAGAGGGGAGCAAAGGGAAACGGGAATGAGAGCCGATGCACTTCCCGTCCCGGCATCAGTACGGCATCGGTCTGTTCGAGCAGGGCGAACGAAGCCTGCTCATACCAGGGCACGACCAGTCTGGCCAATCCTCCTTCATTTTTCTTTGGATCGAGATTGAATTCCCACCGATAAATGTGGCTGTGCGCGTCAAAAACTTTCTTTGGAACAAAATCATCCAGTTCCCGTTCCCAAATCCTGCGATCAATCTCTCTCAACTCCACAGGAGCATCCATATGTTTTATTCCAGCTTTTATTCCAGGTCGGCAGGAAGATAATGTCACTCGGAAAACAATTGCCTATTCGGGAGCGGGAATCGATCCCTTGCGCTGCCAGGGGATTTCACCATATCGTTGAATCTCTCTTCTCAATGCCGCGGCGAGTTCCCGATAGATTCGGGGAGCTTTTGTTTTGAGGTCATTTTTTTCCATCGGATCCTGTTTCAGATTATAGAGTTCGAGTGGTTCAAACGGATTGTTCTGAAGCAGTTTCCAATCGCCACGGATGACTGCTTCGATCGTCTTGCCGTTGTATCGCAGGCCTCCTTCACGCCGACGGAAAAAGAGATGATGACGAAGTTTTGGCTGCTGTTTCCCCAACAGAGTGGGAAGAATGCTTTTTCCATCGAGATCTTCGTTCGGCGAGACACCCGCCAATTCGAGGATTGTTGGAAACAGATCCATACTCATCGCCCTGAAAGCGGTTTGCGATCCCGGTTTGATTTTTCCCGGCCAGACGAGAGCCGTCGGGACTTTCAAGCCCCCCTCATACATGCTCTGTTTACCGTCCCGCAACCGACCGTTATTCGCCCCCGCACTCAACTGCCCACCGTTGTCCGAAGAGAAAATGATCATCGTGTTGTCTGCCATGCCCGTTTCTTTCAAGGTTCGCATGACCCGGCCGATTCCATCGTCGAGGTGCTCAATCAAGGCGACCAGTTTGGCTCTTTTTTCTGTGATCCCCTTCTCTCTCTCGAGCACTTTTTTCAGCCAGTCGGCAGGCGGCTGGATTGGTGTATGCGGAGCATTGTAAGCGAGATAGAGAAAGAACGGCTTTTCCGGCGTTTTCGCTCTTTCCCTCAGATAATCGCAACTCCACTGTGTGAACAGATCGGTCGCGTGACCGGTCGGGTCGATCGTTTCATTGTTGAGACGCATGTAGTTGTTGCCGTGCCTGAGGTGGTTGTAGTAATCATCCATCATATCGCCGAGGAAACCGTGGAAATGGTCGAAGCCCCGCTGATTCGGTCTGTTTTCCTCTTCGAGCCCCAAGTGCCACTTCCCAATAATCGCGCTGTGATAACCAGCCGACTTCAACAGCACCGGTAAGAGAGTTGTTTCAGCAGAAAGATATCCCCAGTTGTTATTTGAATGCGTTCTGATCACTCCGGGCACTCCCACGCGATCCTGATACTTTCCGGAAAGCAACGCTGCCCGAGTGGGAGAACAGACCGGACAATTCGCATAAAAATTGCTGAAACGCATTCCGCTTGCAACAAGACGATCAATATGAGGTGACTTCAGATCGGTCGCTCCGTAACTGGAAAGGTCGCCATAGCCGAGATCGTCTGCCAGTATGAGAATGACATTCGGTTTCGGAGCAGCTCCAACCGATGAAGAGGACTGCAAAAGGACAATCACGATCACAAATACTGCTAAACAGGACATGTTTGATAAACGGGACATGTTTGAATCTTTCGTTGAACTTCAACTGTGGTTGCTCGGGAAAATTACTGCAAGCAGCATATGATGCGACATATTTCGTGGCATTTGGTAGATGAAAAGCGTCTGATAGCGTCGAATCTGATAGCATCGGATGATGTTCGACATCAATCTGAATGTTTGATGTTAAAGTGTGACACTATTTAGATCCCCTGTTTTTTGCCGCTCTGGCGATGCGGGCTTCTTCGCGTCGTCCTTCAAGAGCCTCGATTTCCGTTGCCTGGCCTCGCAAGTAGAAGAAGAAACCTGCAACAAGGCCGATAGCCGCTGCGGAAAGAACAGCTGCCGGACTGGCCGTAAAATTGGAATTCTCGGTTGCAGCCTGGGTTGTGTAGAACAGACCAACCAGAGAAATGACCAACCCCTGCATATCAGTCAGAATTTGCGAGAAGGAAAATCCCCCTCGAACAAGAACAGCGAGTTTACCAATGACCAGTTGCAAGGCAAAACTGACCACGCCCGAAACCATCACCGCAAACGCGATCCAGTAAAAAGAAGAAAACGACATGTACTCCGCCATTGAATAGATTGGTTCCAGGATGCCAGCCGAGTATTTTTTCGCGTCGTCACTTTCGTCTATCTTCTTTGCGATTTCTTCCTGTTTTATCTTCACGGCTTCAACTGCTTCCTGCGAACGCTCTTTGACGGTTTCCAGGGCCTCTTCCACTTTCTCTCCCGGTTTCGCCGCTTCTGTTTTCCCGGCAGGTTTTTCCTCGGCAGAAGTGGCAGATGCAGAAGAGACGGGATCAACCGGTTTTTCATCGGCCACTACCAACTTCCCACCCAGGCCGAAACAAAACAATATCGCAAACAGACAGATTAACGAAACAGGCTTCGCGGTTTCCCAGAACATGATTATTCCCTTCGTGCTGTCAGTACCGAACCGGCAAGTCCATGATGGATGCTTCTTCTTCGCATGCCGCATGAAACAGATATCGGTCTCGATTCTAATCGTAGCGACTGCAATGAACCAGCCAAGCTGGAAGGGAAATGGCCCCAAAACAGGGAGAATTCCGGTAAGGCAGCTTTCCCGAATTTCGGCGAATTCCGGTGAAATCTGTTTTTCACTTTTTCCAGCTTCGCCAATCGGTTATTATCCAGGGGAGATCCTGTGCGGCTGTGGTGTAGTGGCAACACGGAAGCTTCCCAAGCTTCAGATGAGGGTTCGATTCCCTTCAGCCGCTTTTTGCGTGGAATCGGCGTACCTGTTTGATATCGCTTTGATACGGGTTTGAGATGCTTTTTGCGATTCCATCTTGCGTGAAATAGCCGTTTCTGCGACCATTCAAGCCCTCAAGCCCGGTCGGGCATGTTCGCTTCAGTTTCAGGCAGAATAAACAGGTGGTGACAGGATGTCGCTTTATTTCCGGACTCTTTACGCATGGAAGTGCAAAGGGACACATCACAAGCTGGCAATGGATGCGCTGCGACTTCTGGAAGGAACCGAACCCCAGAAATGGCGAAATCTGTTCCTGAAGCATATTGAAAATTACCTGACCGGCTCAAAAGATCCCGATAAAAAGTTCAAGGATTTCCGTAACCACGTCCTGCATGTAGGAGATAATTACTGGGGTGGAGCGATCAAGGCAACACACAAGTGGTACGCTGAAGCTCGACAGGCGTTCGCAGATGGGTACTGGAAAGATGCCGTTTATGCCACCGGCGTGATGAGCCACTATCTGACCGATGTCTGTTGCCCGCTCCACACAGCCCAATCGGATAAAGAGAACATCATCCATCGCGCGTGTGAATGGAGCGTCAGTTGCAGTTACGACGATTTGATCGACGCACTCGAAGAAGATTTTGGGGGCTATCCTGAACTGACTCTCCCGAAAGGAGACGACTGGCTCGACCAGTTCATTCGTCAGCAGGCGGAGTATTCGCATCAACGTTACACGCAGGTCGTTGAGGGGTACCGGTTCGATCTGGGAGTGAAAAACCCTCCTGCCGGTCTGGATGATGATATTTTCAAAGAGTTCTCGCTGCTATTGGGGCGTGCGGGCTCAGCGCTCTCTTTGGTCATCGCACAATGCCTGGAAGAAGCGGGACGATCCGCTCCGTCTGTTTCGCTTTCCATGCAATCGATGCTTTCAACTTTGACAATACCGATTTTCTGGGTCACAAAGAAAATGGCCGATGCCGAAGAACGGGCGATTGTCAAAAGAATATACGATGAATTGCAACGGACGGGAACCGTCGAAGAAGCATTGCCGGAAGAAAACCGTGTCATTCGCGATCTTGTCAATGAGGAACGCAATACAACGACTTCCCCTGAGAATGGAAAAAACACCGACAAAAAAACGGCGAAGTCGCCCATTTCGTCAGCCCGGAAAGATTCGCCTGACCGGACAGATGAGGCAGCCTCGCAGGCAAACAGGTCAAGCGAAGAAGAAACAGTCCAGATTGA
>JALTOP010000135.1 GCA_027000105.1 Planctomycetaceae bacterium
AACAGGTAGCAACCGTTCATCCCCATGACGATCGTGCACATCATGATCGCTCCAGAAACCTTGAAAGCCCGTCCGACCTCGGCATCGTCATCACCCGATTCGTGCAATTCTTCTTCATCACCAGTTGAATTCATGAAATTACCTGCTCTTGCTGATTAGCGCTGTTTCCGGGAGGCCGGGAGCTCCTTTTCGCTGCAGAGGATAAATAACAACGGCCTCGGCAGCATGATTCGCCGCTGGATAACGTTTTCTGGCCGCCGCAATCGCCACGTCTGCTGCGTTGTCGTCCGGCTTGTACAAGGCATGCAGTTTCTGGTGTTTTCTGGAAAGTTCTTCTTTCCCCAGTTGTGCGTAAAGAAGCTGCAGGTTGTAATGCGCGGTGACATTTTCCGGATCGATTTCCAATGTTTTTCTGAACTGTTCGATACTCTGTTCAAGATATTTCTTGCGTTGCTCAGCTCGGGATTCTCCCCGCTGCTGTCTGGCCAGATCGAACAGGACTTCTCCGTACTGGTTGATTACAACGTAATCGAGACTGAAATCGAATCCCCTTTCCTGCATTTCGGCGGTGTGATCGTACAGGGCACTGCGGTAATTGCGTTCTGCCGCCTGCAAATTCCCCTGCTGACGGTTGATCATGCCGCTCAACCAGGCGATTGTCCAGGGAGGCGGGCCGGGCGAATCAAACGCGGTGGCCCGGTTGATCGCTTCAACGGCTTCGTCCAATCGCCCTTCACGAAAATAGACACGCGCCAAATTCAACGGGCCGTCGTATCGTCCTGCCTGCTCCACTTTGGCAAACGCATCGGCTGCCTGCCGGAGAGTCGCTTTCCCTTTCTGAAGCAATCCAATACCGTAATCGTTCCAGCGCTCCCACGCGGCAACATTGCTGCTTTGCTGCTCTGGTTCAACTTCGACACCTGCGACCGGGAGAACAACCCGGTCTTCAGCAATCGTGATAATCGGAAGCCGGTTCAGATACGGCTCTCCCGGTTGGGCACCTCGAAGCGGGGGATCGCCCGGTTTTCTGCTTTTGTTGACAAAATCCATCAATGTGGAATCGAATTTTCGATACTGCAGCTTGATACTGATCTCAACGGGAGCATCGATATTTTTCGGCAGTTCGAATTGATAATGAACCGTCTGCGCGGTTCCCGGGCCGATTTGATGATTATAAAGCGGCGGGAAAATATCCTGCGGATTTCTGCGTTCGATCCGGTTTCCGTTTCTGTCCAGCAGAAAAACATTGACATAATGAGCCCACGGATCGACCCGACGATTCCCATCCAGTGCGCCACTTCGCCCGATCACCTTGCCACCACTGGTGATTGTCACATCCAGCCAAATCTGATTGGAATCGGTTGTTCCCTGCGTAAAATGATGCCCCATTTCCCGTAACGCCCGCAGAACGGTCTCGACAACATACGTTTCCCCCGGTTCCAATTTCGGTAGCAATGGTCGCAACGGGGCCTGAAGGAGGGCATCGATCGTTTTTCCTTTTTTAATACCGAAAA